>NZ_MIIV01000121.1:0-6387 GCF_001743015.1 Shigella sp. FC1567 | reverse complement strand
AATCATCTGTACTCCAATGACTAGTCTAAAAACTAGTATTAAGACTATCACTTATTTAAGTGATACTGGTTGTCTGGAGATTCAGGGGGCCAGTCTAATATAGATAACAGCATAACAGTTACGCTAATATATTAAATATCAATCTACAGCAATGTTGCTCTCGCCCGGCTTTCCATGCCCTTCTCTGCGGCGACAGATGCTGAAAATAATAACGCCTGCTCTCTCTATACAACCAAGGTCAACATGAGTCTGTTTCCCGTTATCGTGGTGTTTGGGCTGTCCTTCCCACCGATATTTTTTGAATTGCTTTTATCACTGGCGATTTTCTGGCTGGTGCGCCGGGTACTTGTGCCAACAGGTATCTACGACTTTGTCTGGCATCCGGCGTTGTTCAACACCGCGCTCTATTGCTGCTTGTTTTATTTGATATCGCGACTGTTCGTTTGAGGTTGAAGTGAAAACACTAATAAGAAAATTCTCCCGTACGGCCATCACGGTCGTATTAGTCATTCTGGCCTTCATCGCAATTTTTAATGCCTGGGTCTATTACACCGAATCCCCCTGGACGCGTGACGCGCGCTTTAGCGCTGACGTCATTGCGATCGCGCCGGACGTTTCTGGACTCATTACCCAGGTGAATGTTCATGATAACCAGCTGGTGAAAAAAGGACAGATACTGTTCACCATCGACCAGCCGCGCTATCAAAAGGCGCTTGAGGAAGCGCAAGCCGATGTTGCTTATTATCAGGTACTGGCACAGGAGAAACGCCAGGAGGCCGGACGTCGTAACCGTCTCGGTGTGCAGGCGATGTCTCGCGAAGAGATCGACTAGGCTAACAACGTACTACAAACGGTTCTGCATCAGTTAGCGAAAGCGCAGGCGACCCGCGATCTGGCAAAACTGGATCTTGAACGCACGGTGATCCGCGCGCCAGCAGATGGCTGGGTGACCAACCTCAACGTCTATACCGGTGAGTTTATTACTCGAGGATCAACGGCGGTTGCGCTGGTGAAACAGAACTCCTTCTATGTACTGGCCTATATGGAAGAAACTAAGCTGGAAGGGGTGCGTCCGGGGTATCGTGCAGAGATCACGCCGCTTGGCAGTAACAAAGTGCTGAAAGGGACTGTTGATAGTGTTGCCGCAGGGGTCACCAACGCCAGCAGCACGCGTGACGACAAAGGGATGGCGACTATAGACTCTAACCTTGAATGGGTGCGTCTTGCGCAACGTGTTCCGGTTCGTATTCGTCTCGACAACCAGCAAGAGAACATCTGGCCTGCGGGCACCACTGCTACAGTGGTGGTCACTGGCAAACAAGATCGCGACGAAAGCCAGGATTCGTTCTTCCGTAAAATGGCCCATCGCCTGCGTGAGTTTGGTTAATCACGATGGGTATTTTCTCCATTGCTAACCAACATATTCGCTTTGCGGTAAAACTGGCGACCGCCATTGTACTGGCGCTGTTTGTTGGCTTTCACTTCCAGCTGGAAACGCCACGCTGGGCGGTACTGACAGCGGCGATTGTTGCCGCCGGTCCGGCCTTTGCTGCGGGAGGTTGAACCGTATTCTGGCGCTATTCGTTATCGTGGCTTTTTGCGCATCATCGGCACATTTATTGGCTGTATTGCCGGACTGGTGATCATCATTGCGATGATCCGCGCACCATTATTGATGATTCTGGTGTGCTGTATCTGGGCCGGTTTTTGTACCTGGATATCCTCGCTGGTACGAATAGAAAACTCGTACGCGTGGGGGCTGGCCGGTTATACCGCGCTGATCATTGTGATCACCATTCAGCCGGAACCATTGCTTACGCCGCAGTTTGCCGTCGAACGTTGTAGCGAGATCGTTATCGGTATTGTGTGTGCGATTATAGCGGATTTGCTCTTTTCTCCGCGATCGATCAAACAAGAAGTGGATCGAGAGCTGGAAAGTTTGCTGGTCGCGCAATATCAATTAATGCAACTCTGTATCAAGCATGGCGATGGTGAAGTTGTCGATAAAGCCTGGGGCGACCTGGTGCGACGCACCACGGGGCTACAAGGCATGCGCAGCAACCTGAATATGGAATCTTCCCGCTGGGCGCGGGCCAATCGACGTTTAAAAGCGATCAATACGCTATCGCTGACGCTGATTACCCAATCCTGCGAAACTTATCTTATTCAGAATACGCGCCCGGAATTGATCACTGATACTTTCCGCGAATTTTTTGACACGCCGGTAGAAACCGCGCAGGACGTCCACAAGCAGCTCAAACGCCTGCGGAGAGTTATCGCCTGGACCGGGGAACGGGAAACGCCTGTCACCATTTATAGCTGGGTCGCGGCGGCAACGCGTTATCAGCTTCTCAAGCGCGGCGTTATCAGTAACACAAAAATCAACGCCACCGAAGAAGAGATCCTGCAAGGCGAACCGGAAGTCAAAGTAGAGTCAGCCGAACGTCATCATGCGATGGTTAACTTCTGGCGAACCACACTTTCCTGCATTCTGGGCACGCTTTTCTGGCTGTGGACGGGCTGGACTTCCGGCAGTGGTGCAATGGTGATGATTGCGGTAGTGACGTCACTGGCAATGCGTTTGCCGAATCCACGCATGGTGGCGATCGACTTTATCTACGGGACGCTGGCCGCGCTGCCGTTAGGGCTGCTCTACTTTTTGGTGATTATCCCTAATACCCAACAGAGCATGTTGCTGCTGTGTATTAGCCTGGCAGTGCTGGGATTTTTCCTCGGTATAGAAGTACAGCAACGGCTACTGGGCTCGATGGGGGCGCTGGCCAGCACCATAAATATTATCGTGCTGGATAACCCGATGACTTTCCATTTCAGTCAGTTTCTCGACAGCGCATTAGGGCAAATCGTCGGCTGTGTGCTCGCGTTCACCGTTATTTTGCTTGTGCGGGATAAATCGCGCGACAGGACCGGACGTGTACTGCTTAATCAGTTTGTTTCTGCCGCTGTTTCCGCGATGACTACCAATGTGGCACGTCGTAAAGAGAACCACCTCCCGGCACTTTATCAGCAGCTGTTTTTGCTGATGAATAAGTTCCCAGGGGATTTGCCGAAATTTCGCCTGGCGCTGACGATGATTATCGCGCACCAGCGCCTGCGTGATGCGCCGATCCCGGTTAACGAGGATTTATCGGCGTTTCACCGACAAATGCGCCGCACAGCAGACCATGTGATATCTGCCCGTAGCGATGATAAACGTCGTCGGTACTTTGGCCAGTTGCTGGAAGAACTTGAAATCTACCAGGAAAAGCTACGCATCTGGCAAGCGCCACCGCAGGTGACGGAACCGGTTCATCGGCTGGCGGGTATGCTCCATAAGTATCAACATGCGTTGACCGATAGTTAGGTCAAAACCAACGCCAAAAGTGTCGGTTTTTTCATGGCTATACTTAGCGATGCACGGCAGAACTCGCCGCGAAACGTGACGGTGGCAATAGATGAATATTTATACCTTTGATTTTGATGAGATTGAGAGTCAGGAGGATTTTTATCGTGACTTTAGCCAAACCTTTGGTCTGGCGAAAGATAAGGTACGCGATCTCGACTCACTATGGGATGTGTTAATGAACGATGTCCTGCCGCTACCACTTGAGATTGAATTTGTTCATCTGGGAGAGAAAACGCGTCGCCGTTTTGGCGCGTTAATATTGCTGTTTGATGAGGCAGAGGAAGAGCTGGAAGGGCATTTGCGTTTTAATGTTCGTCATTAGCGCAAAAAAAAGCCCCCGAACCGGGGGCAATATCGTCGGACAAGACGATGAGGGTTTATTTGTACAGTTCAGCCGTAGCGTGCCAGGTGTCACCGCTACGAGCTTCAGTAATCTGGTAGGCCGTTGCGCCTTTCTCTTCCGCTTTTTTGTTCAGCATTTCACGCATATCCATTGGCGAAGACGCCACACCACTTACGGATACGGTCCCGATTGCTTCACGATTTTGTGCTTGTGCAGCATCAATGGAGTCGGCAGCGAATGCACCGAAAGAGAGAACAGAAAGTACGCTTAATGCAGCTACAGTGGTTTTGATTTTCATGATTTTTACCTCGACATAATCTTTTAGCTGGGCCTTTGTTTTGTGACCCATATCACAAAATCAAGCATACACTAATTATTGAACTAATTAATACCACGCTAACTGTTTCAGTTGATACTAAGTGTTAAAAATGTGAATTTTAATAACAAAAAAGAATTAAAAACACGGTCATTTATTTTTAATTCTAGTATTTTCAATTAGATAATGAATTTTGCATAATGTGCTTTTTTTACCGTATGTATTCATTATGTGAATGACATGTCGCAGTAAAACTGCACTATTCGTTAAATTAATCGCAGGGGAAAGCAGGGGGTTGAGAGGGATAAGCAACATTTTCCCCGCCGCCAGAAGCGACGGGGCAGAGATTAAAGCTCCTGGTCGAACAGCTCTAAAATCGCTTCGTACAGGTCTTTGACGGTGAAACCGTTAGCAGGGGTGGTAAAGATGGTGTCATCGCCAGCGATGGTGCCCAGAATACCTTCTGCTTTGCCCAGTGAGTCCAGCAGGCGAGCAATTAACTGCGCCGCGCCAGGGCTGGTATGAATCACGACAACTGCATCGTTGTAGTCGATATCCAGCACCAGATTCTTCAATGGACTGGAGGTGGTTGGTACACCCAGTTCAGCTGGCAGGCAGTAAACCATTTCCATTTTGGCATTGCGTGTACGTACAGCACCAAACTTGGTCAACATCCGCGAGACTTTAGACTGATTAATATTGTCAAAGCCTTGCTCCTGCAACGCGGCGACGATTTCGCCCTGGGAGCTAAATTTCTCTTCTTTAAGTAATGCTTTAAATGCTTTAACTAGTTCTTCTTGCTTAGCCGAGCTTCGCATAAGTCACCCGATATGGTGGTTGATACAACATTATTGTGCATACAGATGAATTTTTATGCAAACAGTCAACCCTGAAGAAGGCTGAAATAATGTTATGAAAGAGCGGGATTTTATCAAATTTCGTTATTGAGAAACATGCCTGCGTCACGGCATGCAAATTCTGCTTAAAAGTAAATTAATTGTTATCAAATTGATGTTGTTTTGGCTGAACGGTAGGGTATATTGTCACCACCTGTTGGAATGTTGCGCTAATGCATAAGCGACTGTTAATTACGTAAGTTAGGTTCCTGATTACGGCAATTAAATGCATAAACGCTAAACTTGCGTGACTACACATTCTTGATATGTGGTCATTGTAAACGGCAATTTTGTGGATTAAGGTCGCGGCAGCGGAGCAACATATCTTAGTTTATCAATATAATAAGGAGTTTAGGATGAAAGTCGCAGTCCTCGGCGCTGCTGGCGGTATTGGCCAGGCGCTTGCACTACTGTTAAAAACCCAACTGCCTTCAGGTTCAGAACTCTCTCTGTATGATATCGCTCCAGTGACTCCCGGTGTGGCTGTCGATCTGAGCCATATCCCTACTGCTGTGAAAATCAAAGGTTTTTCTGGTGAAGATGCGACTCCGGCGCTGGAAGGCGCAGATGTCGTTCTTATCTCTGCAGGTGTAGCGCGTAAACCGGGTATGGATCGTTCCGACCTGTTTAACGTTAACGCCGGCATCGTGAAAAACCTGGTACAGCAAGTTGCGAAAACCTGCCCGAAAGCGTGCATTGGTATTATCACTAACCCGGTTAACACCACAGTTGCAATTGCTGCTGAAGTGCTGAAAAAAGCCGGTGTTTATGACAAAAACAAACTGTTCGGCGTTACCACGCTGGATATCATTCGTTCCAACACCTTTGTTGCGGAACTGAAAGGCAAACAGCCAGGCGAAGTTGAAGTGCCGGTTATTGGCGGTCACTCTGGTGTTACCATTCTGCCGCTGCTGTCACAGGTTCCTGGCGTTAGTTTTACCGAGCAGGAAGTGGCTGATCTGACCAAACGTATCCAGAACGCGGGTACTGAGGTGGTTGAAGCGAAAGCCGGTGGCGGGTCTGCAACCCTGTCTATGGGCCAGGCAGCTGCACGTTTTGGTCTGTCTCTGGTTCGTGCACTGCAGGGCGAACAAGGCGTTGTCGAATGTGCCTACGTTGAAGGCGACGGTCAGTACGCCCGTTTCTTCTCTCAACCGCTGCTGCTGGGTAAAAACGGCGTGGAAGAGCGTAAATCTATCGGTACCCTGAGCGCATTTGAACAGAACGCGCTGGAAGGTATGCTGGATACGCTCAAGAAAGATATCGCCCTGGGCGAAGAGTTCGTTAATAAGTAATTGATTAGCGAATAATAAAAAACCGGAGCACAGACTTAATGCCGATCAGTTAAGGATCAGTTGACCGATCCAGTGGCTGTGTAAGAATCCGGAAACGCTCACTTGTTTCCGGATTTTTTTATGCACATTGGACA
>NZ_MIIV01000120.1:0-6496 GCF_001743015.1 Shigella sp. FC1567 | reverse complement strand
GTGCGTACCGGGCTGAGAGGCGGTGTAAGTGAACTGTAGTTGCCATGTTTTACGGCAATGAGAGCAGAGATAGCGCTGATGTCCGGCAGTGCTTTTGCCGTTACGCACCACGCCTTCAGTAGCGGAGCAGGAAGGACATCTGATGGAAATGGAAGCCACGCAAGCACCTTAAAATCACCATCATACACTAAATCAGTAAGTTGGCAGCATTACCCGCCCATCATTGTGGATAAAGTTACTGAATAATAAATAACATAATCCTCTGGTATCCCACTCAAATAATTTCATTCCTTTTTAATACTTCTTGTAATTTCGGTAACTGACATACAGCATCAGCAATCGCACTGATATTCGTGGCATTATCCTGAAACCATTCATGCCCAGGCCCCCATGTGCGCATAGTGCAAAGATAACAGTCCACCAGCGTTAGTTGCTCACCAAACGCATAAGGTTCAGCGGTCAATTGTGAATTCAGCCAGATATAAAGCGATTTACGATATTCAATAACATTCTTCTTTAACTGTTCAGGTGCGTCAGGAGCCCAACGCTCAGGGTAATCGGCGAAAGTGAATGTTGGATAGACATTAGCAACCAGCCAGACCAATAGCCGTTGAAACTGCTGACGTTCGGCGCGCCCAACCGGTGGCGCAAGGTCCGGGCGACGATCGAGAACCATCAATGCAATCGCCGCTGTCTCCGTCATAATCTCGTCATTTTCCAGCGCCAGTGTCGGAATCTGACACAACGGGTTCAGGGTTTTCAATAACTCGCGTGAAGTTCCCTCGTGGTCAAAACCACTGACATCAACGAACTGATAAGGAATATCAGCCAGTGTTAGCATCAGCTCACTGATTGTAGAGCCCCATCCGGGTACGCCATACACCTTAATCATATGCCCCTCACAATCTTTTAAAGATTAAGTGTAGGACAGTACACAGGTTAACCAGCAAAAGTATTTGTCATTTTTTCGTCAGTTGTATGAATCCCCTTCAGGATTGTAAGGGGATGTTTTGCATCGTATATCGATAACGGGTAGGATGCTGCGCCGATAGTTTTATACCCATAAAGAATAATGGTGATAACTATCATCGCCAGGATGAATAAACATTGTTCATGGCAACTTATATGACTTTTTCATTAAAGCAATCAGGGAGAGCAATGAGTAAACACGACACCGACACTTCAGATCAACACGCCGCGAAACGCCGCTGGCTTAATGCCCACGAAGAGGGGTATCACAAAGCGATGGGCAATCGCCAGGTACAGATGATCGCCATTGGCGGCGCGATTGGCACCGGCTTGTTTTTAGGTGCAGGAGCCCGACTGCAAATGGCGGGTCCAGCACTGGCACTGGTTTATTTAATTTGTGGCTTGTTTTCGTTTTTTATTCTGCGTGCATTGGGTGAGCTGGTGCTACACCGCCCTTCCAGTGGCAGTTTTGTCTCTTATGCCCGTGAGTTTTTGGGTGAGAAAGCCGCTTATGTTGCTGGCTGGATGTACTTCATCAACTGGGCGATGACGGGGATTGTTGATATTACCGCCGTCGCTCTGTATATGCATTACTGGGGTGCGTTTGGCGGCGTGCCGCAGTGGGTCTTTGCGCTCGCTGCACTTACCATCGTTGGCACCATGAATATGATCGGTGTGAAATGGTTTGCGGAGATGGAGTTCTGGTTTGCGCTTATTAAAGTGCTCGCCATTGTGACCTTTTTGGTCGTGGGTACAGTGTTCCTCGGTAGTGGTCAGCCGCTGGATGGCAACACCACTGGCTTTCATTTAATCACCGATAATGGCGGCTTCTTCCCCCACGGTTTGCTGCCTGCGCTGGTGTTGATTCAGGGCGTAGTGTTTGCTTTTGCCTCCATTGAAATGGTGGGTACAGCTGCCGGAGAATGTAAAGATCCGCAGACCATGGTGCCTAAAGCCATTAACAGTGTGATTTGGCGTATTGGCCTGTTTTACGTCGGCTCCGTGGTGTTGCTGGTTATGTTATTGCCGTGGAGCGCGTATCAGGCGGGGCAAAGTCCGTTCGTGACGTTTTTCTCTAAACTGGGTGTGCCATATATCGGCAGCATTATGAACATTGTGGTGCTGACCGCTGCCCTCTCCAGCCTGAACTCAGGTCTGTACTGCACCGGACGTATTCTGCGCTCAATGGCGATGGGCGGTTCCGCACCGAGTTTTATGGCGAAAATGAGTCGTCAGCATGTGCCGTATGCCGGGATTCTAGCGACACTGGTTGTGTATGTCGTCGGCGTATTCCTCAACTATCTGGTGCCGTCGCGCGTATTTGAGATTGTGTTGAACTTCGCGTCGCTGGGAATCATCGCTTCATGGGCGTTTATCATCGTGTGCCAGATGCGCCTGCGTAAAGCGATTAAAGAAGGCAAAGCAGCGGATGTCAGTTTTAAACTGCCTGGCGCGCCCTTCACTTCCTGGCTGACATTACTGTTTTTACTGAGTGTCCTTGTGCTGATGGCGTTCGATTACCCGAACGGGACTTATACTATCGCGGCGCTGCCGATTATCGGTATTCTGCTGGTTATAGGCTGGTTTGGTGTGCGCAAACGCGTTGCTGAAATTCACAGCACTGCGCCAGTCGTCGAGGAAGATGAAGAAAAACAGGAAATTGTGTTTAAGCCTGAAACGGCGAGTTAATTGCAAAATTGCCCGGCTACGTGCCGGGCAAATTCAGATTACTGACGAAAGTGCCGGATACGCCGTGATAAAAGGCAGGCAAGTCTCACCGTTTTCACCCTCGCCATATCTATTACAGCGCAATACGAATCACATCGTCTGGCTGGGTAGCTTCCTGCTGTTTAGTGGATTTTTGTTTCACACTGACATACAGCGTTTTGCCATCGGCAGACAGCGCCAGGCTGTTTGGATGAGTCGGCGTATCGAACGTTTTCACCACTTTATAGCTTTTCGCGTCAATCACACTGACTTTACCTGCCTGACGATGCGTTACGTAGGCTTCATTACGCGCGGGGTTAAACAGCACAGCCAGTGATTCCGGTGCCGCAACCTTCGCCAGAATATTGCCATTACGGGTATCGACCACTAACACTTCTGCCGCTTTAGAATCGGTGATAAATGCACGCTGCCTGGCGGTATCAAGGCTGATGTTGATAAAGAAGTGCTCTTTGCCGTCATCCAGCAGCTTTTTACGGCTGAGGATTTTATTGTCGGCGGTGTCGATGGTAATCAATTCGCCGTCAGCGTTAGTGGTGTAAAGACGTTTGCCTTTGCTATCAAGCGCCAGACCGGTACTCATTTTACCGGTGTTCTGGATGGCGGTTTTCAGTTTGATATTCTCGCCATCAACGACCCAAATCACGCTCTCTTTACCAATACCACTGATGTAAACGGTGTTCGTGGCATCATCAGCTACCAGCTCACGCGGTTGCAGCGGGCGCACCTCTTCCGTGCGCTTACGATCATCCAGCACCAGACGGCCTTTCACTTCGCCCGTTTTGGCATCTATCGCCGTGACCGCGCTGTTTACGGTGTTACCAAACCACAACGTCTGAGTCGTGTTATTGAT
The DNA here is from genome assembly GCF_001743015.1 of Shigella sp. FC1567. Classification (NCBI taxonomy): domain Bacteria; kingdom Pseudomonadati; phylum Pseudomonadota; class Gammaproteobacteria; order Enterobacterales; family Enterobacteriaceae; genus Shigella; species Shigella sp. FC1567. The sequence continues at coordinate 2,949 of NZ_MIIV01000120.1, read as the reverse complement.
GGTGGCACCAAACGGCTTGAGATCGTTATGGATCGCCTGCGTCACTTCCAGAGTGACCGGATCAAGACGATAAACCACGCCACCTTTATCCAGTTTGCGGCTTTGCGAAGTGGCGAGCCACAGCGCGTTTTCTTGCTGGCTATAAGCCATTTCGTAGGCACCTTTACCTACCGCTTTACGCAGCATTTCTTCTGCGGCCTGCGTACTGAATGATGAAGCAACAAGCAATGAACCTAACAGTAATGAACCACGCAGGCGCGATGAAAACAGATGACGTAAATGCATGACGACTCCCTTTGATGAACCAATATTTTTGCTGCTTCACAATGCTTCGCTAAGCGTAATCATCGTCACGCTCTTGTTATAAATGGGAATGGTAATCATTATTTTCTCAAATGTGGAGCATTTCTTGCCGTTACGACTACAATTTTCTCAATTAATTAACGTATCGTGCCGTTTCGTTTTGCATAAGTTTACAATTTTATTACCATGACAGCGTTTTCCCATTCTTAACCTGGCTTTTTTCATGAAGATTTTTTCCGTCCGACAGACCGTTTTGCCCGCACTGCTTGTCCTTTCCCCCGTTGTTTTTGCCGCTGATGAACAGACTATGATTGTCAGTGCCGCACCGCAGGTGGTTTCAGAACTGGATACCCCAGCAGCAGTAAGCGTGGTGGATGGCGAGGAGATGCGCCTGGCAACACCGCGCATTAACTTGTCCGAATCACTGACCGGCGTGCCTGGTTTGCAGGTACAAAACCGGCAGAACTATGCGCAAGATTTACAGCTGTCGATTCGCGGATTTGGCTCCCGCTCCACTTACGGTATTCGCGGTATTCGCCTGTATGTGGACGGTATTCCCGCCACCATGCCCGACGGGCAAGGGCAAACATCCAACATCGATTTAAGCAGTGTGCAAAATGTGGAAGTGCTGCGTGGCCCCTTCTCTGCCCTGTATGGCAACGCGTCTGGTGGGGTAATGAATGTCACCACCCAGACCGGACAACAGCCACCAACCATTGAAGCCAGTAGTTACTACGGCAGTTTTGGCAGCTGGCGCTATGGGCTGAAAGCAACGGGCGCAACGGGAGACGGCACACAGCCTGGCGATGTCGATTACACCGTCTCAACCACGCGTTTTACGACCCACGGCTATCGTGACCATAGTGGCGCACAGAAAAATTTAGCCAATGCCAAACTGGGCGTACGCATTGATGAAGCCAGCAAATTAAGTCTGATTTTCAATAGTGTGGATATCAAAGCAGATGACCCAGGTGGGCTAACCAAAGCAGAATGGAAGGCTAATCCACAACAAGCGCCTCGTGCAGAACAGTACGACACGCGAAAAACCATCAAGCAAACTCAGGCTGGGTTGCGCTATGAGCGTAGCCTGAGCGCGCAAGATGATATGAGTGTGATGATGTATGCCGGAGAGCGAGAAACGACCCAGTACCAGTCAATACCCATGGCACCACAACTTAACCCGTCACATGCGGGCGGCGTGATTACCCTGCAACGCCATTACCAGGGGATAGACAGCCGCTGGACACACCGTGGTGAACTGGGCGTTCCGGTCACGTTCACTACCGGCCTGAACTACGAAAACATGAGTGAAAACCGCAAGGGCTACAATAACTTCCGCCTGAATAGCGGCATGCCGGAGTACGGGCAAAAAGGTGAGTTGCGTCGCGACGAACGCAATCTGATGTGGAACATCGATCCCTATTTACAGACGCAGTGGCAGCTGAGCGAAAAACTGTCGCTGGATGCTGGCGTGCGCTACAGCTCCGTGTGGTTTGATTCCAACGACCATTACGTTACTCCGGGTAACGGCGATGACAGCGGTGATGCCAGTTATCATAAATGGCTACCTGCCGGTTCGTTAAAATATGCAATGACCGATGCCTGGAATATCTATCTGGCAGCCGGGCGAGGCTTTGAAACGCCGACGATTAATGAGCTGTCTTATCGTGCTGATGGGCAAAGCGGTATGAACTTTGGTTTAAAACCATCCACCAACGATACAATTGAGATCGGCAGTAAAACGCGTATTGGTGATGGGCTGCTTAGTCTCGCATTGTTTCAGACCGACACTGATGATGAAATTGTTGTCGATAGCAGTAGCGGTGGGCGTACGACTTACAAAAATGCCGGAAAGACCCGTCGTCAAGGCGCTGAACTGGCATGGGATCAACGTTTCGCAGGAGATTTTCGCGTAAACGCGTCCTGGACCTGGCTTGATGCGACCTATCGCAGCAATGTTTGCAATGAACAGGATTGTAACGGTAATCGGATGCCAGGGATCGCCCGTAATATGGGCTTTGCGTCGATAGGTTATGTACCGGAAGATGGTTGGTATGCAGGCACGGAAGCGCGTTATATGGGCGATATTATGGCAGATGATGAAAATACGGCAAAAGCGCCGTCTTATACTCTCGTCGGCTTATTCACCGGGTATAAATACAATTACCACAATTTAACTGTGGATTTATTTGGTCGTGTCGATAATTTATTCGATAAAGAATACGTTGGTTCTGTCATTGTCAATGAGTCAAACGGGAGATATTACGAACCTTCGCCCGGACGAAATTATGGTGTCGGCATGAATATTGCGTGGAGATTTGAGTAATTACCTTGATGCCCGGTATTTGCCGGGCATTTACTTTAACGATTGTATTGCTGGTATAAAATAGCAATATTTTGTTGCATAATTTCAGCAAGACAATGTCGGTAATGCTGCCAACTTACTGATTTAGTGTATGATGGTGATTTTAAGGTGCTTGCGTGGCTTCCATTTCCATCAGATGTCCTTCCTGCTCCGCTACTGAAGGCGTGGTGCGTAACGGCAAAAGCACTGCCGGACATCAGCGCTATCTCTGCTCTCATTGCCGTAAAACATGGCAACTACAGTTCACTTACACCGCCTCTCAGCCCGGTACGCACCAGAAA
>NZ_MIIV01000119.1:0-6580 GCF_001743015.1 Shigella sp. FC1567 | reverse complement strand
TTTCTGGTGCGTACCGGGCTGAGAGGCGGTGTAAGTGAACTGTAGTTGCCATGTTTTACGGCAATGAGAGCAGAGATAGCGCTGATGTCCGGCAGTGCTTTTGCCGTTACGCACCACGCCTTCAGTAGCGGAGCAGGAAGGACATCTGATGGAAATGGAAGCCACGCAAGCACCTTAAAATCACCATCATACACTAAATCAGTAAGTTGGCAGCATTACCCAGTTTCCCACTTTAATAAAGTAATATTCTATTAGTTGGTTGAATATATTCTGTAGTTCACAATTAAAAATTACTGGTACAGGTTCAGGTGATTCACCTCGTAATTTCCGCTCATCAATAAACTCATCTCTTATATAAATCAACGCATCATTTATTAGCGGGTCAACATCCTCTCGATCACGTTGATGAAATGTTGGATGTAGCCGGAACCGTTCCAGTCGATAGACGGAACCTGTAAATAATTCAGAGCATTTATGGATCTCAAGTCTGAAGGAAAACGGATTTTCAGGTACAGGGACCTCATAATCGTAAATAGCAACCAGCTCTTTTTGCACGATCATCGCTTTCCCCGCTGGTAAGTCGTGTTGATAACGGGCAGTTGCATCACTGCCCGCTGTGTTTTTAATGGAAAATGACGTCAGGTGCGCTTAACGCCTCACTCAAATCAAACACATCAAGTTCGGCAAAAGTTACGGATTTATTGTCACGGTACACTCGAAGAGAACGGAAGCTCATTAGCGCTTTGCTATCAACATTGTAGTGGTTAAAACCGGGTGAAAACTTAAGGACCAGCCGGTACTCACCCAGGTCATAGACAAATGCGTCCTCATAACCTGACTCCCAGCCTTTGTATCGCATTCCCATAAGCTGCCCAACGGTAGCGGATTTACCTTCCCAGCGAGTCAGGCTGTTACTGGTTGACTCGTCAGGTGTGAGCAGCACCGTGCGGCGCGACAACTGGCGAAAAGGCGGCATAATTTCGTAATCGGCAAAAAGCTGTGCAAATTCACTGCGCATTTCTACTGTCATTTCTAACGGGTGGGCAATGCCAATCAGAGCGTCCGCAGGCAGGTCAATTGGCTCATCTTGCGCATTGCAGAACTCCCCCTCTGCGGCCACACGAAAGGCTTTGAGTAAACAACGCGGTTCATTTGCCGGATAAACCCCCCATATTAATCGCTGGGTAACCAGACGGGTAAAGGGATGATTAACAAACAGAGAATGAAAATCTGCCAGCGACCAGCGTCGGGTGGTACGTAGGGCAGCTTCAAGACGCGGGAGCAGGTTTTTGCTCACCTGAGTAGCATCTTTTTTTAGCCCTTTTAGTCGGGCCAGTGCCTCGGGCGCTTTCAGTTGATCGTCATCGGCGCGCAACCGGGGAACGCTTTTCTGGCGAACGTTTTGCTGATCAAAGATAACCGGGTTGAGGTTTTCATCGAAGCGAACGGTAAACTGCCGGGGACCAAAATCAAAACTCAACGCCTGCGGATCATCAAGGCCCAGGGTTGGGACTAATCTGTCCGCTAACTCTTCCTGGCTTAGCCCGCGATCTTCTGCGACCACCTGAAGAAATTCCGCTGCGTTTTCACGTAAGGGGCGTGATTTCGCCCGTTGTGATACATGATGCAGCTGCATCAGCGCCATATCATTATTCATCAGGGTAAGTATATTCAGACCACTGACAGCACGGGCAGATTTGCCTTCTTGTGGCCAGGCGAGGATCTGTGTCGTCAGATCCCGTGCCGTGCTTTCGTCACCAAAGAGACTTAATGCCAGAAATGCCCAGTTGTCTTTTGCGGGGGCCCCCGCTTGTTGCCAGGCAGTGAAGAGATCCCAGGCAAAAGCGGCCAGCGTTTGTGGCTGGCAGAACGTTTTCAGTTGTTCCAGCCCGCTATAAAAACGTCCCCCCTGGGTAAAGCGCAGCATTTCGCCGATAATTTCCAGAGCGTCACCGGTAACAGGCTGATTATTAGTGATAAGTCGAGGCCTGGACCACATTGCCGGATGCCAGAAATCAGGGGCTTTTGGAATGCGTGCCGGGTAAATGTCCATTGGACCCTGTTTAAGCAACTGCTCCAGGGCAGACCATACATCTGTACGCTGCCAGCGGTTTGCCACGGTTTGTAGAAATTCGCCATGTCCCTGTTCGTACAGTAAACGCAGGGCAAGTAATGCGGCTTCGCTATTATCGCTGGGTTTGGTAAAGACAAGAGGGATAAGTGCACTAGCCGTATGTTCCGGCCATTGTAAAATCCACTGGCGAGCCAGATCACGCTGCGCCGCGAAACGTCGCCAGACGCGGGCAACAGGCAGCGCCAGTTCTGTTGCGCCAAAATTTAAAATTAACGGAAATGTTTCTTTTGGACGATGTGAAAAAGCCAACAGCAGACCTGGTAGCGCATCCAATCCGAGGATACTGAGAAAATAGTCCTCACCCGCGAACAGATGCTTTTTCTCATTGATACGCAGCCAGAAGGTCAAAGCCATCTCACGCGGCAACTGTGCCAATAAATACAGGTTCCAGACACTCTTTTCCGGACGATAACGTGAGTAGTTGTCATTTTCCCATATGTTAATTAACGCTTCTATGTGACCGCTGCGGAGCGCCTGTTCTGCTAATTGTGCTTCCGGGGAGTTCCAGCCATTCAGGATCTCTTCAACCCGCCCCTGGTAGTAATGCCACTGAACAATGAGTGAATTGCGTGCAGCATCCAGTTTTCCGGGGAGTATATAATTCAGAAACAGCCATACATCATCCCCAAAACCCAGTTCCTGTAATACAACTCGTCCACTTTTTTGTTCCATGCGTTGCGCAAGAGATTCCGTGCTGAAATAACGGGCAGACTCAGTGGCGGCAAGCCTCTCTTGTTCGCCTGGTTGCCAGTAAACTTGCGGAGTTAATTCGAGCGGTGCCAAATCAAGACGTGGAGCTGTCATTTTTTTCTTACTACGCCACGGTAGCGAAACGAGGATTTCAGGCAGATTGCTGTTATCGGTACTATCAATAACCGGTTTGGGCGGTGCCGATAAATAACTATTCAGCACTGCCCTGGCTTGAGTACTTAACCACTGCATCACCTCTTCTGCCAGTTGTGGCTGCGATGCCATCAGCGTTTGTAACAGCGTACGCCAGTATTCATCGCGTGCTTTTTGCTGTGCAGGCAGCTTTTTGTCTTCGATGATTGGATAACCAGGGCGGGCTGGTGGTTCTGTTAACGCCAGCAGTTCTGCCAGTGCGGCGAGCGTCGCATGGGGGAAGTTTTTATGGTATTTAGCTACACGTTGCAGGCTGGGTTTGTTTTTATCAGCCACCAGTAGCAAGGTGCGGATGACTTGCGGATGGTTAATTTGTACCAGCAGACTGCCGCAATCTTCTTTATGGGCATACATCGCGAGGCGCGGAATGGCTGCCAGTCCTTGTTCGCGCAAAAGGGCGGCGCAGGCCGCGTAGCCGAAGTGGTTTTCATGCGACATGTAGCTGGCTTCTCGATCGCTAAATATATCCTGGCTCCAGTAGTGTTCGAGTTTTCTCACCGCTGTGGGGTCATTAGCAACAACTTTTAACCACTTCTTAGAATGAAAATGAGTTCGCGGGCATTCAAGGCCTACCAACTCATTGGCTATTTCTGGTTTTTCCGGGAGGATCAGCGCAATAAAAGGGCGGCGAACTTTGGTTATTCCTGGTAGTGCGGCAATGAGTTTGTCGGCGCAACGCTGCCAGCAGCTTTCCTCTGCCAGAGAGAGATGCTTACGCAGTCGGAGATCGAATTCGTTATAGGTTTCTGAGCGATAACCATAGCCATAATCCTCGTCCTGATACTGCAATGTCACTACCAGAGGATCACTCTCATAACACCGCGCAATAAACAGGCGTGCAATTACCACCTCAGTCGCATATTCCAGCCCCTCTTGTTGGACGATTTCGTCGAGCAACTGTTGGCTGTCATTTTGCGCGATACAGGCTAGCGCCGCCATTGTCCGGGCCGGGACTGAGGGTTTGTGTTCGCCGATCAAGTTGATGGCCTGCGTGATGGCGGACTGCCACTCCAGTGAAAAATTTTCATAACGCCAGACAATCTTTTTTTCTTCTCAGCTTTTTGTAGCAATTCATCACCCAGTGTCTGAATGATGCTTTCAGTGATAACAGACACCGGTTCGCCCGGCCAATTGCGATGACTGAGCGGCGTTTTGCTTTTTTTATATTTCAGTTCCAGTTGGGCGTTATCCGCCAGCCACGGTAATTCCTTGTCCATGCTCTTTCCTTATTCAAACAGGGCTTCAATATCGTTAATTAGCTCGCTGGCGGTGATGGCATCGATTACGGAGAACTGCGCTTCCTGTGTTGAATTACTCCCCCAGCCATAGCTTTCTGCTTTGCCTTCCCATAGCCACAGCTTGCTTAAGAGCTGCTCAGCGCTGAGTTCGGCTGGCGACATGCCTACCGCAAAACCTTCATCGATTTCCATGACTAACGACCAGCGGCCCAGGGGTTTGATCATCCAGCCGATCCAGCCTCCATCCTGCGGGGTGCCCTTTATCCAGCCTTTATTCGCCAGCCCCATGACCCGACCGCTCGGGCATTTTCTGCCTGCCCAGCGGGTCAGTTCGCTGGCGTTGCGCTCGGCTCCTGTCAGGGCGTAACTGTTACGGTCAAGCTGACGGAATGGTGGTAGCAGTTCGTAGTCGGCAAAAAGCTGACCAAAGGCGGCAGCATCCGTCGGTGATATTTCCAGAACGTGAGGAATGCCGATAGAGATACCGCCTTCCGGCAGGGTGAAAAGATCATCGTCAGCGGTGCTGTAGCTGTTATCTTCCGCCACCCTAAAGCACGCCTGTAGCTGGTTTTCGGCGCTATAAACGCCCCAAATCAGACGGCGGGTTAAGTGGCGAACCAACGGATGCTCAACCAGGAAGAGCTTAAAGTTTTCTGGCGACCAGCGGCGACGCAGGCACATGGCGGATTCCTGCCTTGCTACCTGCTGGGCGGCGACGATACGCGCATCTTTTTTCAGCAATTTGTAGCGGTTAACCGCATCGTTCGACCGCGATTCATCATCGCTTTTGTTTGGTTTGGGCAGGTCTTTCAGGCGGCTGCCGGAAGCGTCACGCACAAACGGTTTTAAGGTTTCATCAAAGCTGACGGTGAACTGGCGTGGGCCGAAATCCAGCAGCAACGAACCGTTATCATCCAGACCGAGATCCGGTGCTAACCGATCTTCAAGCTCCGCCACCGTGAGTTCGCGGCTCTCGGCAATGTCGGCAATTTTTTCTTTTGCCCGCTCCTGTAATGCTTTGAATTTAAGTTTCTGGGCGATGCCGTTAAGCTGCATCAGGGCAATATCACTACCGATAGCGGCGAGAATATCCAACCCAACGGTGGCGCGTTTATGCTGGGATTCACCAGGCCAGGCGCGGATTAATGGCGTCAGTTTGCGAGCGGTATCATCGTTACCGAGAACGCCTAACGCAGTAAACGCCCAACTCTCTTTCGACGGCGCGCCCGCAGTCAGCCAGGCGGTAAACAGATCCCAGACAAATTCAGCCAGTGAGTCGGCGGTACAGGCATCTTTCACCTGCAATAATCCCGGATACAGAGCCTCTTCCTGAGGGAAGCGGAGCATTTCGCCGAGGTGGAGGAGGGCACTATCTGGCAGTGATTGGGCGTTTGCTTTTAATACCGGGCGCGTCCAGAGCGATGGCTGATAAAAGGCCGGAAGAGTGGGGATTTTTGTTGGGTGATTATCTAAGGGATCGAGCGCAAGCAGAGCGTTCACCGCGTCGGTTACTTCCGGCTGGTTATAACGCCGGGCGATTTCTTGCAGTAATGGCTGATGACCATTTTCGGTAAGCATACGCAAGGCAGCGCGGGCGTTATCCTGTGCTTCACCGGCTTTGTCGAGCGCCGAAGGCAGCAGGCCGGTAATGGCATGTTCCGGGTATTTCAACAGCCAGGTGCGGGCGTTTTCGCGTAGCGTTTTGAGTTTGTTGAAGGCACGGGCAATCAGTGGCGCTAATTCGATAGCCGCAAAATATTGTGCTACAGGTAGAGCTTCTTGTGGATAGCGTGAAAAGGAGTGAATAAAACCCTGTAACCCAGCGAGTTGCAGGTGCGTCATGACAAACTCGACACCGACGTGTGGCTCTTTACTGAGGACATTCCACGCCTGCGCTGTTTTTTCGATAGGCAGGGCGGCTAACATGTAAAGCTGCCATTCCCGTTGATAGGAGTGCCAGAAGGTTTTAAATTCGCTGATCAGCGCAGAATAATCTCCCCTCTGCCTGAAGTGGCACACTGAATTTGGCCACCTGAACAGAGGTGATATGCTCACCTCAGAACAACACAGGTGCTCCAATGAAAAAAAGAAATTTTAGCGCAGAGTTTAAACGCGAATCCGCTCAACTGGTTGTTGACCAGAAATACACGGTGGCAGATGCCGCCAAAGCTATGGATGTTGGCCTTTCCACAATGACAAGATGGGTCAAACAACTGCGTGATGAGCGTCAGGGCAAAACACCAAAAGCCTCTCCGATAACACCAGAACAAATCGAAATACGTAAGCTGAGGAAAAAGCTACAACG
>NZ_MIIV01000118.1:0-6660 GCF_001743015.1 Shigella sp. FC1567 | reverse complement strand
GGGGCTACGTCGGTGCTAAATCACGTCAGCGCTGGCTGTTTTACGCGTATGACAGGATACGGAGGACGGTTGTGGCGCACGTCTTCGGTGAACGCACTCTGGCCACACTGGAGCGTCTTCTGAGCCTGCTGTCGGCCTTTGAGGTCGTGGTATGGATGACGGATGGCTGGCCGCTGTATGAATCACGCCTGAAGGGAAAGCTGCACGTTATCAGCAAGCGTTACACTCAGCGCATTGAGCGACATAATCTGAATCTGAGACAACATCTGGCAAGGCTGGGACGGAAGTCACTGTCGTTCTCAAAATCGGTGGAGCTGCATGACAAGGTCATCGGGCATTATCTGAACATAAAACACTATCAGTAAGTTGGAGTCATTACCTAATGTTCTGGTTAATAATACTGGAGGTGACTTAAACATAATTTCGTCCGACTCTATTCTAAATGGAGCGACTAAACTCGTTAGCGGCACAACCACGCTGAAGCTTTCAGAAAATACAATCTGGAATATGAAAGATGACTCCGTTGTTACCCATCTGACTAATTCAGACAGTATTATCAATCTTTCGTATGATGATGGTCAAACATTTACCCAAGGAAAAACATTAACCGTAAAAGGTAATTATGTCGGTAATAATGGTCAGCTTAATATCCGCACCGTATTAGGTGATGATAAATCGGCTACGGACAGACTTATTGTTGAGGGTAATACTTCGGGTTCAACTACCGTCTATGTGAAAAATGCTGGAGGAAGCGGCGCGGCCACGCTAAACGGGATCGAACTCATAACTGTGAATGGCGATGAATCTCCAGCAGAAGCCTTCAGACAAGGTGATGCAAGGATTGCAGCTGGAGCTTTCGAATATCAACTAAAACAACAAGGCAAAAACTGGTATTTGACAAGTTATCAGTCAGTGAATGAGGAGGATAACAGCTCAGAGGGAAATTCAGAACCAACAGAAACGCCTACCCCCGTCCTGCGCCCCGAAGCTGGAAGTTACGTCGCCAACCTGGCAGCCGCTAACACTCTTTTTGTTATGCGTCTGAACGACCGTGCGGGTGAAATGCGCTACATCGATCCTGTAACTGAACAGGAGCGTTCAAGCCGACTTTGGCTACGTCAAATTGGCGGGCATAATGCCTGGCGTGACAGCAACGGACAGTTGAGAACGACCTCGCATCGCTACGTCTCGCAGTTAGGGGCCGATCTGTTAACCGGTGGTTTTACCGACAGTGACAGTTGGCGTTTGGGAGTGATGGCTGGTTATGCCCGCGACTACAACTCAACTCATTCCAGCGTGTCGGATTATCGTTCGAAAGGGAGTGTCAGAGGCTATTGCGCAGGGCTGTATGCCACTTGGTTTGCCGATGACATCAGTAAAAAAGGCGCATACATTGACGCCTGGGCGCAATATAGCTGGTTTAAAAACTCGGTGAAAGGGGATGAATTAGCCTATGAATCCTATAGTGCGAAAGGCGCAACCGTCTCGCTGGAAGCGGGTTAGGGCTTTGCCCTGAATAAATCCTTTGGTCTGGAAGCGGCGAAATACACGTGGATATTCCAGCCACAGGCACAGGCTATCTGGATGGGCGTCGATCATAATGCGCACACCGAAGCCAATGGCTCACGTATTGAGAATGACGCAAATAACAACATCCAGACCCGACTTGGTTTCCGCACCTTTATTCGTACTCAGGAGAAAAACAGCGGTCCGCACGGTGACGACTTTGAACCTTTTGTTGAAATGAACTGGATCCATAACAGTAAAGATTTTGCTGTCTCAATGAACGGTGTGAAAGTCGAACAAGATGGGGCGAGTAATTTGGGGGAAATTAAACTTGGCGTAAATGGCAACCTGAATCCAGCGGCCAGCGTCTGGGGGAATGTGGGCGTGCAGCTGGGTGATAATGGCTACAATGACACCGCAGTGATGGTGGGCCTGAAATATAAGTTCTGATCCCGCCGTTAGCTAAAAAACCGCGTCGTATTCATCGACGCGGTACATATGAAATATTATTTTTTGCCGATAGCACGCATGGTGTCATCAATTGCCGTGATCAACAGCATTTGCGGGTCTTTAGCGCAAACCTGATTCAGTTTTTCTACCACTTTGGCGCTCAGTTCCGGAGATTGCTCAATTTTTAAATCACGGCTGGCAACGCTGGCATTACCCATTACCGCAACAATTTCTGCAACCTGTGCGCTGTCAGTTTTTGCCATTTCGTTGGCTTCTGCGCAAGTAATATAGGTTTCTGACGGTAAACCGTTTTTAATATTGTAGTCCTGCGCCCAGGTCATTGGTGCGAAAACAAACAGGCCCGCCAGTAAAGCAAATTTTTTCATCATCATTCCTTATTTCATTTTACCCAGAATTGCACCACCCGTACCGCCAATCACGGCACCTTTAATCGCCCCTTCGAGGCCATTGCCGGTCAGAACGCCAGTGACAGCACCAACGGCGGCACCTACTTTTGCACCTTTACGCGCATTTTTACCGTCGCGGCCTTTTTCTGTTACTGCACCAACACCAGCGCCAACAGCTGCACCTTTCAGTACGCCATTAACACCATTGCCAGTAAGTAAACCAACGCCTGCGCCTAGCAATGCACCTTTCGTGGTGCGATTCATATCCGCCATCGCTGGCGTGGAGCAGAACAATGCTGAGATAAGCCCGAAGGCAAGTATTTTTTTCTTCAACTTAGATGTCCGGTATTAAGTAAGTTGCACGCACAATAATTTCGTCTTCAATTAAGATCTGCTTAACTAAAGAACGCTCGCTATTATTCAGATAATTCAAAATGAGCGTGGCTGTGATGATAGGAATTATGTTTTTTACGTGAATGAGAATAATCTTAAATGAGGAATAACTCATTGATTAGCAATATTTTTATTCAAGAAGTGTCATTGACTGTTAACGCAATGTTGTAAAGGTAAGATAATCTGATTTATCAATATTATTGTGTGATTTTTATGTGAGCAGAAGATATTCATCAGCAACGATTACATTAGTCATTTTATTTTGCCGACGGCCTCATTGTCGAAAGATAAGCGTACGACAGTATTATCTGAAAAGAGTGATTTTTTATCCAACTACACTTCAGCGCACTGCGTTTAAAAAATGCCTCTTTCTTATGCGGGATATCATCATTTCATCATGATGTCTTTGGTGAGTGGTGAACACAATACACCTGCGCTGTCTCTTCAGGATGAATCCCCTGGTCTGGTGCCTGCGGGCTGATGTTGCAGCAGAGCTTAGGTCACTTAGACGCTACTATCATTTATCCAATGGCATGGAATCGAAATCAGTCGATACCCGCAGTATATATCGTGAACTGGTCGTTCTGACCATCAACGATTAAACTGCGCTTCGGCGCAGTTTTCGTTTACAGGGGGCTAAAAGGGAAAATTCTGGGGCAAAAAAAGCCCGCCAGTTACGGCGGGAAACCTCATCCTATGGGAGAACAATGAATAATGAAATTGCGGGGTTATCATCCCCCAGTGTATCCACACTAACAATGAGGTTATTTACTCAACCAGGCATAAACATTTTGTTCTGTGCGTGGGAACAGCCTTAAGGTGTAAAGGGGGAGGTGGAAATAGCAATGAGGAGTATCAGCAAGAATACTCGCCGCTTTACCACAACGTGGATGAGAGGGATGAAAAACTCAAGGCAGAAATGACTCTGCCTTGAAGATAAATGCGTTTTTACAGCGGGCTTATTTCAGCTCTTCTGCTTCCGGTAAGGTCACGTTCAGCTCAAGAATAGAAATATCGCCATCTTTTTGCTCAAGCTGTACGGTTACCATCTCAGGATCAATTTGTACGTATTTACAAATGACCTCAAGAATATCTTTACGCAACTGCGGCAGATAATGCGGTTCTGCATCGCTGCGACGGCGTTCAGCAACAATAATCTGCAGCCGTTCTTTTGCAATGTTGGCTGTGTTTTTCTTCCGCGAGAGAAAGAAATCGAGTAATGCCATAACTTATCCTCCGAACAAGCGTTTGAGGAAGCCTTTCTTCTCTTCTTCAATGAAGCGGAAAGGACGTTCTTCTCCCAACAGACGTTCTACGGTATCTGCGTAGGCTTTACCCGCATCGGCGTTAATGTCGAGAATGACCGGTTCACCCTGGTTAGAGGCGCGCAACACTGATTGATCCTCTGGGATCACGCCGACGAGTTTGATGCGCAGGATCTCCAGCACATCTTCCATGCTCAGCATGTCACCTCTGCTTACGCGGCCTGGGTTATAGCGCGTTAACAGCAGGTGCTCTTTAATAGGCTCTTCGCCATTTTCTGCGCGGCGTGATTTCGACGCCAGAATGCCTAAAATACGGTCAGAATCGCGTACTGAGGAGACTTCCGGGTTGGTGGTAATAATGGCTTCGTCTGCAAAATAGAGTGCCATTAACGCACCGGTTTCAATCCCTGCCGGGGAGTCACAAACGATAAATTCAAAATCCATCGCTTTCAGATCATCAAGAACTTTGGCGACCCCTTCACGGGTGAGGGCATCTTTATCGCGTGTTTGCGATGCCGGAAGAATATAGAGATTTTCAGTACGCTTATCTTTAATTAACGCCTGATTTAGCGTTGCATCGCCCTGAATGACGTTGACGAAATCGTAAACGACCCGGCGTTCACAACCCATAATCAGGTCGAGATTACGCAGGCCGATATCAAAATCTATCACGACAGTTTTCTTTCCCTTCTGGGCCAAACCAGTGGCGATGGCCGCGCTGGAGGTTGTCTTACCAACCCCCCCTTTGCCCGAAGTAACAACAATAATGCGTGCCATAGAAATTCCTTGTTAAAAAGGGATCAATTTAACGGTTGAACGGTCAAAGCGTTTTCGACTAACTGCAGTCGCGCCGCTTTGCCATAAAATTCTGCTGGGATTTGATCACTCAGCCAGTATTCACCTGCGATGGACACCAGTTCCGCCATCAGGTTCGTACAAAATATTTGCGTTTCCCGGTCACCACTTGCCCCTGCAAGCGCACGACCGCGCATCATGCCATAGACATGAATGTTCCCATCGGCAATCAATTCGGCCCCAGCGCTAACGTGGCTTGTAACAATCAGATCACATTGTGGAGCATAAATACGCTGACCGGAACGCACCGGGGTATCTATTAAACGCGTTTTTGTGACCGGCGTTGTATTTTGCGCTGGAGCCTGTGGTGCGGGAGCTGGACGCGGCGCTTTTTCCTTTCCTTCCGTCAGGATAGGCAGCCCCATCTTTTCAATTTCGGCTTTAAGTTGCGCATCTTTGCAGCCACTTACGCCAATAACCCGCAAACCGGTTGCCGACACCGCCTTATGCATCGCTGACCAGTTTACCGGGTCTTCCAGTGCACTGACGTTGAGTACAACGGGGGCATGTTTTAAAAATGCGGGGGCCTGAGCGATTTTGTCTTCCAGCGCCTGATGGATAACCTTAGGTTCTGCCTCATGCAGATGAACCACAGATAAAGTGAAGCTACTGCCTTTAAGCTCGATTGGCGTGTTTGACATCCTGGCCTTACTCAATTAGCTATTAATCATCGCCAGCGCGCGATGATGTTCCGAAGACTATAAGGCATGTTATAGTCTGGATTATATTGAGGCAAGTCACCCTCCCATTTATTCAGAGTAAAAGTCTATTCTGTGATAAATGGCGCTGATTCATAGCTTAAAAAATACCCTTGTCAATCAACCCATTGCCGTCGTACTTTTGATTGTTCTTATTTACGCTTCCTTTTTCCGCACCCTAATCGTGACAGCATCTCCAGACCTGTTTAAATATCCAGTATTGAGGCAAGTGTATTTTTTCACCACGCCAGGCTTTCTTAACTTTCCATTTTTTGCAGCATCATTAAAGAACAGATACCCGTTATCTTAATATCCGCCATAGAATTGCTCTATCATAATCATAGAAACCGCAGAAGACGTCTGATACTTCTGTCAGGTCATCGTAACTCGTCCAGGTCAGCGGTTTTGATTACGGATTGATGATGAAATGAGCATAAGTGTTGTACGGTTGGATTATCAGGATGTGCTATGAATATGATGCGTATTTTTTATATCGGATTGTCAGGTGTGGGGATGATGTTCTCATCAATGGCGTCTGGACATGACGCTGGCGGACTTCAATCTCCGGCGTGCGGCGTTGTTTGCGACCCGTATATTTGTGTGAACTCAGATGGCATTTCCCCAGAGTTAACAAGGAAATATCTCGGCGAAAAAGCCGCTGAAAACTTACAATCATTACAAGGCTACGATCCCAGCGAATTTACATTCGCTAACGGTGTATTTTGCGATGTTAAAGAAAAATTATGTCGTGATGATCGTTATTTTGGTGTGGATGGTAAGCGGAGTGGAAAAATCAATCAAATCACCACAAAGATGTTATTTATGTGTCGTGAGTGATGCCTTGTTTACATTATGTTCTATTCGGCGGTAATGCTGCCAACTTACTGATTTAGTGTATGATGGTGATTTTAAGGTGCTTGCGTGGCTTCCATTTCCATCAGATGTCCTTCCTGCTCCGCTACTGAAGGCGTGGTGCGTAACGGCAAAAGCACTGCCGGACATCAGCGCTATCTCTGCTCTCATTGCCGTAAAACATGGCAACTACAGTTCACTTACACCGCCTCTCAGCCCGGTACGCACCAGAAA
>NZ_MIIV01000117.1:0-6703 GCF_001743015.1 Shigella sp. FC1567 | reverse complement strand
CTAATCCACCACTCTGATCGAGGTTCACAGTACTGCGCATACGATTACCGGGTCATACAGGAGCAGTCTGGTCTGAAAACATCAATGTCGCGTAAAGGTAACTGTTACGACAACGCTCCGATGGAAAGCTTCTGGGGAACGCTGAAAAATGAGAGCCTGAGCCACTATCGTTTTAATAACCGGGATGAAGCCATCTCAGTAATACGGGAATACATTGAGATTTTCTACAATCGTCAGCGTCGTCACTCTCGTCTGGGGAATATCTCCCCGGCAGCCTTCAGGGAAAAATATCATCAGATGGCTGCTCAAAAAAAGAACAAATGGTAGTGTCCGCTATTGCCAGTACACCTCACTAGTCTAAAAACTAGTATTAAGACTATCACTTATTTAAGTGATACTGGTTGTCTGGAGATTCAGGGGGCCAGTCTAGCGATACCACTGGTTATCTGGCTAATCCGGAGGAAGTGTAAAATGGGAAATGGATGGCATGAATGGCCACTGGTTATCTTTACCGTATTGGGTCAATGCGTAGTAGGCGCGCTGATTGTTAGCGGAATTGGCTGGTTCGCCGCCAAAAATGACGCAGACCGTCAGCGTATTGTCCGTGGCATGTTTTTCCTCTGGCTGTTGATGGGCATCGGGTTTATTGCCTCTGTCATGCACCTGGGATCGCCACTGCGAGCGTTTAACTCGCTGAATCGAATCGGAGCTTCTGGTCTGAGTAACGAGATTGCTGCCGGTTCCATATTTTTTGCCGTTGGTGGACTATGGTGGCTGGTGGCGGTCATCGGTAAAATGCCGCAAGCGTTGGGGAAACTCTGGTTACTTGTCAGCATGGCGCTCGGCGTCATTTTCGTCTGGATGATGACCTGCGTGTATCAAATCGACACCGTGCCAACCTGGCATAACGGTTACACTACGCTGGCTTTCTTCCTGACGGTATTGTTGAGCGGTCCAATACTTGCTGCCGCAATTCTGCGGGCAGCTCGCGTTACATTTAATACCACACCATTTGCCATCATTAGCGTTCTGGCGCTGATCGCTTGTGCCGGGGTGATTGTGCTGCAAGGTTTGTCTCTGGCGTCTATTCACTCATCCGTGCAACAAGCCAGCGCACTGGTACCAGATTACGCCTCCTTACAGGTCTGGCGTGTGGTATTGTTATGCGCAAGTCTTGGATGCTGGCTTTGCCCGCTCATTCGTCGCCGTGAACCTCACGTTGCCGGACTTATTCTGGGGCTAATCCTCATACTTGGCGGTGAGATGATCGGGCGTGTGCTCTTTTATGGCCTGCACATGACAGTAGGAATGGCTATTGCAGGTTAACAAATTGGTGCGGGGCAACCCGCACATTTCAGGATGTTAGGAATGACCCATTTTTCACAGCAAGATAATTTTTCTGTCGCGGCGCGCGTGTTGGGCGCGCTGTTTTATTACGCTCCAGAGAGTGCGGAAGCCGCACCTCTGGTTGCGGTACTCACCAGTGACGGCTGGGAAACTCAGTGGCCTCTACCAGAAGCGTCATTAGCGCCGCTGGTGACGGCTTTTCAGACACAGTGTGAAGAGACTCACGCCCAGGCCTGGCAGCGTTTGTTTGTCGGCCCGTGGGCACTGCCGTCTCCGCCGTGGGGGTCGGTCTGGCTGGATCGCGAATCTGTGCTGTTTGGCGATTCAACATTGGCACTTCGTCAGTGGATGCGCGAGAAAGGCATTCAGTTTGAAATGAAGCAATACGAACCGGAAGATCATTTTGGTTCACTGCTGTTGATGGCTGCGTGGTTGGCGGAGAATGGTCGCCAGACAGAATGCGAAGAATTGCTGGCATGGCACCTTTTTCCGTGGTCAACACGTTTTCTTGATGTTTTTATCGAAAAAGCAGAACACCCTTTCTACCGTGCACTGGGTGAACTGTCTCGCTTAACGCTGGCGCAATGGCAATCACAACTGTTAATTCCTGTCGCGGTTAAACCGCTGTTTCGATAGGATCACCGTAATATTGCCGGATGGTGACGATTACGCGCAATCCGGCAATAATAGGTTACAGTGTCACGTTTTTTTATCTCTTAAAGCACGCACTGCTTTTGCGGCTGGCCTCTTTTGCCGCAAAATAGTCGCCCGTGTTTCATTGCCCATTTCTGCTCATGCATCATCTACACATCTATCCGGATCTGCGCACTATGTTCCGCCGTCTGCTTATCGCAACAGTCGTCGGTATTCTCGCGGCCTTTGCCGTTGCCGGGTTTCGTCATGCGATGCTGCTACTGGAGTGGTTGTTCCTCAATAATGACTCCGGCAGTCTGGTCAATGCAGCGACAAACCTTTCCCCCTGGCGACGGTTGCTAACTCCGGCGCTCGGCGGACTGGCGGCGGGTTTGTTGCTGATGGGCTGGCAGAAATTTACCCAACAACGCCCTCATGCGCCGACCGATTACATGGAAGCGTTGCAAACCGATGGACAGTTCGATTACGCAGCAAGCCTGGTTAAATCGCTTGCCTCGCTGCTGGTAGTAACCAGCGGCAGTGCAATTGGTCGCGAAGGTGCGATGATTCTTTTAGCTGCCCTTGCCGCCTCCTGTTTTGCCCAACGTTTTACGCCACGCCAGGAGTGGAAATTATGGATCGCCTGTGGCGCCGCGGCGGGAATGGCTGCGGCCTATCGTGCCCCGCTTGCTGGCAGTTTATTTATAGCCGAAGTGCTGTTTGGCACTATGATGTTGGCCTCTCTCGGCCCGGTGATTATTTCCGCCGTCGTGGCATTGCTGGTTAGCAATCTGATTAATCATAGCGACGCGTTACTCTACAACGTACAACTCTCAGTGACGGTTCAGGCTCGTGACTATGCGCTGATTATCAGTACAGGTGTGCTGGCAGGTCTGTGCGGACCACTGTTGTTAACGTTAATGAACGCCTGTCATCGTGGATTTGTGAGTCTCAAACTTGCGCCGCCCTGGCAACTGGCACTAGGCGGGTTGATCGTGGGTCTGCTTTCCCTGTTCACACCTGCAGTGTGGGGCAACGGCTATAGCACCGTACAATCCTTTTTAACCGCCCCACCACTGTTAATGATCATTGCCGGGATCTTCCTTTGTAAACTGTGTGCCGTGCTGGCGAGTAGCGGTTCCGGCGCACCCGGTGGTGTCTTTACACCGACGCTATTTATCGGTCTTGCCATTGGCATGTTGTATGGTCGTAGCCTGGGATTATGGTTCCCTGATGGCGAAGAAATTACGCTTTTACTCGGATTGACCGAGATGGCGACACTGTTGGCGGCAACCACGCACGCGCCGATTATGTCGACGTTGATGATATGTGAAATGACCGGGGAGTATCAGCTACTCCCCGGTTTATTGATTGCCTGCGTCATTGCGTCGGTAATTTCGCGGACGTTACACCGTGACTCTATCTACCGCCAGCACACTGCGCAGCATAGCTAAGCGGATGTATTGCCCCAGTTCTCGCTGTTCGGCGCGCGGCAGATAAGGCAGTTCACCAATGAGCGGTGCCGGAAGTTTTTTACCCAGCACATCAATGATTTCCGCATAATGCGCCAGTCCTGGGTTGATTCGGTTAGCCACCCAGCCAATGAGCGGCAGCCCGTCGTTGGCAATCGCCTGAGCTGTTAGCAGTGCATGGTTAATGCAACCTTCCTGAATACCGACAACCATCAACACCGGCAACTGTTCCTGCACCACCCATTCAGAGAGTGGACGCAAATCATTCATCAGACTGCGCCAGCCGCCAGTCCCTTCTACCACGACATGATCGACTTTATCGGTCAGGTTTGCCAGGCCGTTTGAAATGAGGGTGTAATTGATTGGGCAACTGTGCGCCACGCTACTTTCTTCTTCGCTTAACGCGATAGGATTAACTGCTTCATAAGGCAGTTCGATGGTTGAAACACTCTGCAACACCAGGGCATCTTTATTACGCAGCCCTTCGGGTGTCTCTTTGCTCCCCTTCGCTACGGGTTTATATCCCGCAACTGTTTTTCCCTGGGAGGCTAACGCTTGTAGCAATGCGCGGGAAACCACCGTTTTCCCTACAGAAGTGTCTGTACCGGTAATAAAGAAACGCTTCAGCATCACTAACTCCACCGTTATGCTTCACAAATATAAACTAGGAAAATAATTAACCTTGAAAGTCTAAGTTATGCTTTCCTGGCCCAAATTGAGATAGCGCAAATTTTGGTAGAACAGTTAAAAAATGTTAACCATGCAACAGACGAATCAACAAAGAACCGTTATACATCGCGTCTTTTACCAGCGCAGCGCCTGCCATCGTGCCCTGGTTAGAAAACTGAGTACTCTCAACGCTAATGTGCTGACTATACGTAGGAAGGGCCTGCTGACGTATGCTGTCCGAGATGACAGGGAAGAGGATATCTGCCGCTTTACTTAACGGTGAGCCAATCAGTATTTTTTGTGGGTTAAATAAATTCACCATGATGGCAAGAATGCGCCCGACATGCGCGCCCACCCCGGTAATGATGTCTTTTGCCAGTAGATCGCCGCGCAATGCCGCCTGACACAATGAGTCCACGGTTAACGGTTGCCCATGTAACATCGAGCTCATGGATTGATTGAGACGCAGCTGTGCCAGCTCAAGAATACTGTCCACACTGGCGATGGTTTCGAGGCAGCCGAGGTTCCCGCAATAACAGCGTTTACCATATGGGTCGACCTGTGTGTGGCCTATTTCCACGAGACTACTGCTGCCTGCGTGTAGCAGATGACCATCGGTAATGACGCCCGCCCCCACGTTGTGATCGATAACCACCTGAATCACATCGCGCGCCCCGCGTGAGGCACCAAACAAGGCCTCTGCCATCGTCCATGCGCTGATATCATGCTGAATATAAACCGGTACGCCGGTATGCTGCTCCAGCGCCTCGCCGAGCGGCATCTCTTTTACATCCTCGTAGAACGGCATGCGATGTACAATACCATTTTCCGTATCAATAATTCCCGGCAGGGTTATGGCAATCGAAGTTAGACGCTCAAGTTTTTTCTGGTGGCGGATAAAAAACTGATCGATATGGGAAATGATACGATCCAGCAATGGCAAGTCATCTTTTAACGCCAGTTCCTGCGACTCTTCCACCACCAGTTTGCTGCTCAGATCGCGCAGAGCAAGGAAAATCTCACCGCGACTAATGCGCAGAGAAAGATAGTGCCAGGCTTCAGTTTCAACCACCAGTCCCACCGCCGGACGGCCACGGTTCCCCGCTTCTTTGATTTCCAGCTCTTGCACCAAGTGTGCTTCGAGCATCTCACGGACAATTTTAGTGATACTGGCAGGAGCCAGCTGCGCCAGACGGGAAAGATCGATACGCGAGACTGGACCAAGCTGATCAATCAGGCGATAAACCGCGCCCGCGTTGGTCTGCTTTATTTGATCAATGTGCCCAGGCTGGTTTTCAGCAACCACCGCATACTCCCTATATTTTCGCGCTCCGAAATAATCTGTAGGCTATGGTGAAGCACTTCAATACGTGTCGTCAAATTTTTACTTAGACATGTGATTAACAGCACATTTTTCGGGCTTTTTCGCTGAAATTTCCCTCACCTGAGAGCATTCAGCAGATGAATACGAAAGTTACGCGAAGCTGGACTTTGTTCATGATGTTTCGGCCAGACCAACCACATTTCAGAAACCGCATCCTCTTCAGCAATCGGCACCCAGCGCATTTCGTTGAGCTGAGCACGTTTAAATGAAGCAGGCAAAATTGAAACACCCAGACCGGCGGAAACCAGACCGATGATGGTCATTGCCTCGCCCACCTCCTGAGTGATGACGGGCGTCAAATGGTAACGTCGCATCAGCCCGAGAATATCGTCATACAGCCCTGTCCCGACGTGCGGATCAAAAAAGACGAAGGGTTCTTTCGCCAGTTCAGCCAACGTTACATTCGGGTTATTTGCCAGGGGATGATCGTGCGGGATCATCGCCATAAGCGGTTCATGGACGATGACTGCGTGTTCAAGCGTCTCCGGTAACGCTGTGTTACGCAGCAATCCCATATCCAGCGTTCCTTCAATGAGCGGAGCGATTTGCTCACGAGTGTTCATTTCGCGGGTTTGTAAATGGACACCGGGATAATCACGGCGAAACAGCGATAACGTATCGGACACCGCCCGAATAAAAGGAGCGGACGAAGTAAAACCAATGCGCAACTCCCCCGCTTCACCCTGATGCAGTCTTTCAGCGCGAGCGGCAGCGTCATCTACCATAGACAGGATTTGCCGACTATCTGCAAGAAACTGTTTTCCTGCTGCCGTCAGCAATACACTGCGATTAGTTCGTGCCAGCAGTCGGGCACCAATTTGTTGCTCCAGTGCCTGAATCTGCTGACTTAGCGGTGGTTGCGAAATATTCAGGCGGGCAGCGGCGCGCCCGAAATGCAGCTCTTCCGCAACAGCAACAAAGTAACGCAGATGACGAAGTTCAATATTCATATTTAAAACATCTTATTTGAGATTATTAATATAGGTAATGACTCCAACTTACTGATAGTGTTTTATGTTCAGATAATGCCCGATGACCTTGTCATGCAGCTCCACCGATTTTGAGAACGACAGTGACTTCCGTCCCAGCCTTGCCAGATGTTGTCTCAGATTCAGATTATGTCGCTCAATGCGCTGAGTGTAACGCTTGCTGATAACGTGCAGCTTTCCCTTCAGGCGTGATTCATACAGCGGCCAGC
>NZ_MIIV01000116.1:0-6775 GCF_001743015.1 Shigella sp. FC1567 | reverse complement strand
GCTGCACGACCCGAACGCACCGGAGAACAGGCGGACACTTGTCACCCCGAATAATCTGCCGAAAGCGAAACAGGAGGCCGCAGAAGCGATTACGAGGGGACTGGAGGCTCTTTACCATGCCGGAGCGCTAAAAACGCGTCAGGATGTCACTGAGGCGCTTACAGCGGCAGGTTTTGAGGTTGTGAGGACAACCAGGAGCAGTATCAGTATCGCCGACCCGGAGGGCGGGCGTAATCTCAGGCTGAAAGGGGCGCTGTATGAGCAATCTTTTACAAATGGGGACAGACTTCGAGAAGAAACTGAAAGAGCGTGCCGTCTCTACAGAGAACATACTGAACAGCGAGTTCAGGAAGCTCGAAGCGTCTGTAGACAGGGAACTGAACTTAAACGGGCAGAAAATCAGAGACGCTATCAGCGCACACACAGCAGCGGTGAAAGAACAACTGGAGACGCTGAACAGTGCCGTGAACGCGCAGTTCAGCGCCACAGAGAACGAACTGGCCCGGCGGCAGGAAGAGCTGCTCTGGAAGCTGGTCAAAGGGCGGATACTGTACCCGTCGCTGACGGCGCTTTGCGTCACGGGCGGGATTTTTCTGGCGTCATGGGGGCTGATTCAGTGGCAGGAAAGCCGGATTGCGGCGAACATCCTGGCTATCAGGGACCAGGAAGAGACGCTGGCGAAACTCCGGGAAAAAACATGGGGTGTGACGTATCACGAGGGCAGGAACGGGAAATTTCTGGTATTGCCGTCCGGGGTGAAGGGGGAAAACAACTGGACGGTGGAGAAGAAGAACGCAGTAAGACTGGTCAGGGAGTAAGTGAGTATGACAGAGCTGGAAATGCACTTACTGAACGCCTTAGAGCAATTGCAGCAGGACTATACGCAGCGGCTGAAAGACTGGGAGAGCGCCTTCACGGATTTGCAGCATATGTTCGAGCTGACACGACAGGAGAACGGGCAACTGAGGGAACAGTGCGACGACTTGAGTCAGCAGGTGCAGAGATTAGTCGAGCAGGTGGACCACTTGAGTCGGTTATTTATCACGAACAGCAGATAAGGGATGAACAGGAAAGGCAGGCACGCCTGGAACGGGAGCGTGCGCGGTCCTGGCATGAAGAGCAGGAACGGGAAGCACGGGTATGGCGTGGCCCGTCAATAGGGATATGACGGTGAGTTGTTCCGGGAGGTTGCCAGATGGTACCGGAACGCGTTAAAAACGCATCCGGGCGCGATTCTGGCGTGTCGTTTTTGTTGCTGTGTTTTGCCTCTTTGCCAGATCGCGCTCATTCCTCAGCCTCATCCCGCGATGTCTGCGTATGTCATCAACTGAAAAGATGGAAAAAAAACAGTGTCATGAGGTTTACGCAGGCAAAACCAGCGTTATTCACATGGCTGAATAGCTATGCATACGGTTAAAATTTATCAGGTGCGATCGCGGCAGCTTTTCGGGTGGTTTGTTGCTATTTTTACCTGTCAGCAGCCGTGATCGCGCTGAACGCATTTCAGCGGTGCGTACAATTAAGGGGTTATGTTAAATAACCCTTAGCTTAGCGGCGGCGCAGTGGTTGCCAGGTGAAGGTGTCATCCGGGTCCTGTCCGGCAGTCAGTGTGGCTTCTCGATTTTTGCTGGCCGTTCGTTCATCAAGAATGGCTTTAAGTATCCGTGCCCGGAGGCGTCGCTTTGTTTCCTGCGGCATTTTGTCCTTTTTCGTCAGCCCCATGGCACGAGCTTCAGCGGCAATGGCTTCTGCCAGTCGGCGCTCTTCGGCTTCGGTCAGTCTATGGCGTTTCATGGTGGTCTCCGGATGTTTCTCTGGTGTCATAACAGTTTAACTGTTGGCTCTCTCCTTATGCTAATCAGCCTTCTTTCATGCCTGTTGCCATTGAGTTTAAGAATGATTGGTTGTTTTTCTTGAGCGTTTTCACAAAAACGTAAATCCAGTGGGTTGACAGGATTTACGAGGTGACGTAACTTTTCACTGTATATAAAACCACTGGTTTTATATACAGTTTGTTGTTTTTAACGCATTGTTTTAAAAGTCAAAGAGGTATTTTTATGAGTGATTACGAAGGTAGTGGTCCGACAGAAGGTATTGATTATGGGCACTCGATGGTCGTGTGGCGTCAACAGGACTGATTTCGGGTGGTGATGTGAAACCAGGAGGCTCATCAGGTATCGCTCCATCCATGCCTCCGGGATGGGGGGATTACAGCCCACAGGGTATCGCACTTGTACAAAGTGTTCTTTTTCCGGGAATTATTCGCCGGATTATTCTGGATAAGGAACTTGAAGAGGGAGACTGGTCGGGATGGTCTGTCAGTGTGCATAGCCCTTGGGGAAACGAGAAAGTTTCCGCTGCACGAACAGTTCTTGAGAATGGTTTACGTGGTGGTTTGCCAGAACCGTCTCGCCCGGCTGCTGTTTCTTTTGCCCGTCTGGAGCCTGCTTCCGGAAATGAGCAAAAAATTATTCGTCTTATGGTTACACAGCAACTGGAACAGGTAACGGATATTCCGGCCAGCCAGTTACCAGCAGCGGGTAATAATGTACCGGTGAAATATCGTCTGATGGACCTTATGCAGAACGGTACGCAATATATGGCTATTATCGGAGGTATTCCGATGACAGTGCCGGTAGTTGATGCCGTTCCAGTTCCGGACCGGAGTCGTCCGGGAACAAATATTAAAGATGTTTACAGTGCCCCTGTATCACCAGATCTACCGGACCTGGTATTAAGTGTGGGTCAGATGAATACTCCGGTTCTGTCTAATCCCGAAATTCAGGAAGAAGGAGTTATTGCTGAGACAGGTAATTATGTTGAGGCTGGTTATACGATGTCCAGTAATAATCATGATGTCATTGTTCGTTTTCCTGAAGGCAGTGGTGTTTCTCCGTTATATATTTCAACTGTAGAGATTCTGGACAGTAATGGTCTGAGTCAGCGTCAGGAAGCCGAAAATAAAGCAAAGGATGATTTCAGAGTCAAGAAAGAAGAAGCGGTAGCCCGGGCTGAAGCTGAAAAAGCAAAAGCCGAGTTATTTAGTAAAGCAGGTGTGAACCAGCCTCCTGTATATACACAGGAAATGATGGAAAGGGCTAATTCAGTAATGAATGAGCAGGGAGCTCTTGTTCTGAATAACACTGCCAGTTCTGTACAACTGGCGATGACCGGAACTGGTGTCTGGACTGCTGCTGGTGATATTGCAGGCAACATAAGCAAGTTTTTCAGTAATGCTCTGGAGAAAGTAACCATACCCGAAGTGAGTCCCCTGCTTATGCGGATTTCTCTTGGTGCTCTGTGGTTTCATTCAGAAGAAGCTGGAGCAGGAAGTGATATCGTGCCGGGGCGAAATCTGGAGGCGATGTTTTCGCTGAGTGCTCAGATGTTGGCTGGACAGGGCGTGGTCATTGAACCTGGTGCGACGAGTGTAAATCTGCCTGTTCGTGGACAATTGATAAACAGTAACGGGCAATTAGCTCTGGATTTACTGAAAACAGGGAATGAAAGTATCCCGGCTGCGGTTCCTGTTCTTAATGCTGTCCGTGATACAGCAACAGGACTGGATAAAATCACGTTACCAGCAGTAGTAGGCGCACCTTCCCGGACGATTCTGGTTAATCCGGTACCACAACCTTCGGTGCCAACAGATACAGGTAATCATCAACCCGTTCCGGTTACACCAGTGCATACAGGAACGGAAGTAAAACCGGTCGAAATGCCAGTAACGACGATTACTCCTGTTTCTGATGTTGGTGGACTACGAGATTTTATTTACTGGCGTCCTGATGCTGCTGGGACTGGTGTTGAAGCTGTTTATGTGATGCTTAATGATCCTCTGGATTCAGGGCGATTTTCGCGTAAACAACTTGATAAAAAATATAAACATGCTGGTGATTTTGGTATTAGTGATACAAAAAAGAATCGTGAAACTCTTACTAAATTCAGGGATGCTATTGAGGAGCATTTATCGGATAAGGATACAGTAGAGAAAGGAACATACCGAAGAGAAAAAGGTTCAAAAGTTTATTTTAATCCTAATACGATGAATGTGGTTATAATTAAGTCAAATGGTGAGTTCTTATCTGGGTGGAAAATAAATCCAGATGCGGATAATGGTCGAATTTATTTAGAGACAGGTGAACTATGAACAAGATGGCAATAATCGATTTGGCGAAATTATTTTTAGCTTCGAAAATTACAGCAATTGAGTTTTCAGAGCGAATTTGTGTTGAACGGAGAAGATTGTATGGTGTTAAGGATTTGTCTCCGAATATATTAAATTGTGGGGAAGAGTTGTTTATGGCTGCTGAGCGATTTGAGCCTGATGCAGATAGGGCTGATTATGAAATTGATGATAATGGACTTAAGGTTGAGGTCCGATCTATCTTGGAAAAATTTAAATTATAATCATGAGTGATTTTAATATCTGGCATTTAAGTATAAATGTCAGATATTCACTCATGACAAGGAGATGTCATGAAAAAAAAGATAGGGGGATCTATGATTCTCGTTCTTGCTGTTTTGTGTCTGACTGCTTGCCAAGCTAACTATGTAAGGGATGTTCAGGGAGGAACAATTGCTCCATCATCATCTTCGAAACTAATCGGGGTGGCGGTTCAGTGAAAAATATTAAAGGATCTTCTTGAGATCCTTTTTTTCTGCGCGTAATCTGCTGCCTGTAAACGAAAAAACCCGCCTTGTGGCGGGTCCTTCCGTCCGATCAGAAGTCTTCGACCTCTTCTAATCGGCGGTGGTAACTGGCTTGGAGGAGCACAGTCACCAAAACTGTCTTTTCAGTTTAGCCTTAACTGGTTCATAACTTCAAGAGCAACTCCTCTAAATCAGTTACCAATGGCTGCTGCCAGTGGCGTTGAGTCGTGTCTTTTCCGGGTTGGCCCCAAGAGAACAGTTACCGGAGAAGGTGCAGCAGTCGGGCTGAACGGGGGGTTCCTGCATACAGCCCGGCCCGGAGCGAACTGCCTAAGTCGCCCCGAGATACCAGAAGACGTGAGCTATGAGAAAGCGCCACGTGTCCCGCAAGGGAGAAAGGCGGAAAAGGTATCCGGCAATCGATATGGCGGGAACGTGGGGGCGCAGGAGGGAGCGATTCACCGGAAACGGTGATGATCTTTAAGCCACGTCGGGTTTCGCCACCGCTGGCGGATTTCATGGTTGAGTCGGAAGACTCCCACAGATGCACCGAAAAAGTGTCTGTTTTGTGAAGTCCGTCAGGGGGGCGGAGCCTATGGAAAAAGCGCCAGCGGCGCGGCCTTTTGTCCTGGCTTTGCCTTTTTGCTCACATGTTCTTTCCGGCCTTATCCCCTGATTCTGTGGATAACTGTGTTACCGTTTTTGTGTGAGTCAGTACCGCTCGCCGCAGCCGAACGACCGAGCGTAGCGAGTCAGTGAGCGAGGAAGCGGAAGAGCGCCGGAAGCTACATTTTCTCCTTACGCATCTGTGCGGCATTTCACACCCGGCATGGTGCACTTTTCATACAATCCGCACTGATGCCGCATAAGTAAGCCAGTATACACTCCGCTATCGCTACGTGACTGGGTCATGGCTGCGCCCCGACACCCGCTAAAACCTGCTGACGCGCCCTGACGGGCTTGTCTGCTCCCGGCATCCGCTCACAGGCCAGCTGTGACCGTCTCCGGGAGCTGCATGTGTCAGAGGTTTTCACCGTCATCCCCGAAGCGTGCGAGGCAGCTGCGGTAAAGCTCGTCAGCGTGGTCGTGAAGCGCTTCGCAGATGTCAGCCTGGTCGTCGGCGTCCAGTTCATTCAGTTTTTCCAGCAGGGTCAGCGTCTGGCTTCTGATGAAGCGGGCCATGTTAAGGGCGGTTTTTTCCTGTTTAGTCACAGTTCTGTTTCTCCATGTGTGGGGAGTCTGTCGGAGGTTTTTAATGATACCGGTGAAACGCGAAAGGATGCTCACGATACGGGTCACGGATGAGGAACATGCGCGGCTGCTGGCACGTTGTGAGGGAAAACAACTTGCGTCATGGATGCGTAAGGTCTGCCTGGGGGCACCGCCATCGAAAACGTCAGGTCTTCCGACACTGGCACCGCCGCTGTTGCGCCAGT
This sequence comes from Shigella sp. FC1567, assembly GCF_001743015.1. Classification (NCBI taxonomy): domain Bacteria; kingdom Pseudomonadati; phylum Pseudomonadota; class Gammaproteobacteria; order Enterobacterales; family Enterobacteriaceae; genus Shigella; species Shigella sp. FC1567. The sequence continues at coordinate 686 of NZ_MIIV01000116.1, read as the reverse complement.
TCGCTTCGGTCGGCAATAACCTGAATCAGATAGCCCGGAAGATAAACAGCGGACAGTGGTCGGGGCATGACCGGGTTCATGTGGTGGCTGCACTGATGGCCATCGGACGTGAACTGAGTGAGCTGAGGGATGAGGTCCGTAAACAGGGAGAACGGGATGATAGTTAAGTTTCATGCCAGGGGAAAAGGCGGTGGCAGTGGTCCGGTTGATTACCTGCTGGGCCGGGAGCGTAACCGGGAAGGGGCGAGAGTTCTGCGGGGTGCTCCCGAAGAGGTGCGGGAACTCATCGATGCCACGCCGTTTGCGAAAAAATACACCTCGGGGGTTCTGTCTTTTGCAGAGCAGACCCTGCCACCGGGAGAGCGTGAAAGGGTGATGGAGAGCTTTGAGCGGGTACTGATGCCCGGTCTTGAAAAAAATCAGTACAGCATCCTGTGGGTGGAGCACCAGGACAAGGGGCGTCTTGAGCTGAATTTTGTCATCCCGAATATGGAGCTGGCGAGCGGAAAACGGCTCCAGCCCTATTACGACCGAGCGGACCGTCCGCGAATCAATGCCTGGCAGACACTGGTGAATCACCATTACGGGCTGCACGACCCGAACGCACCGGAGAACAGGCGGACACTTGTCACCCCGAATAATCTGCCGAAAGCGAAACAGGAGGCCGCAGAAGCGATTACGAGGGG
>NZ_MIIV01000115.1:0-6828 GCF_001743015.1 Shigella sp. FC1567 | reverse complement strand
TCGGCCTTTGAGGTCGTGGTATGGATGACGGATGGCTGGCCGCTGTATGAATCACGCCTGAAGGGAAAGCTGCACGTTATCAGCAAGCGTTACACTCAGCGCATTGAGCGACATAATCTGAATCTGAGACAACATCTGGCAAGGCTGGGACGGAAGTCACTGTCGTTCTCAAAATCGGTGGAGCTGCATGACAAGGTCATCGGGCATTATCTGAACATAAAACACTATCAGTAAGTTGGAGTCATTACCCGATCGCCATTATGATCATGGCATATTCAGTGATTGGTTTAATCTCTGCGCTGAAAATGCCAGAGGTGAAAGACCGTGATTTAAGTGCGCTGGAAGACGCTGCGGAAGATCAACCGCGTGTTGTAAGAGCTGCGCAACCTTCCAGAAGTCTGTAAACCCTCAATCCCTTCTCTTACCGGAGAGGGGATTTTTATTCATATAACAAAACATATAGCTTGCCATATTTAAATTTAAGGAATTGTTATGGGAAATAATTTGTTATCAGCAAAAGCGACACTCCCTGTTTATGATCGTAATAACCTGGCCCCAAGAATTGTTCATTTAGGCTTTGGTGCATTTCACCGTGCGCATCAGGGCGTGTATGCCGATATTCTTGCTACAGAACATTTCAGTGACTGGGGATATTATAAGGTCAACTTAATCGGCGGCGAACAGCAAATTGCCGATTTACAACAGCAAGATAATCTTTATACCGTTGCGGAAATGTCGGCCGATGCGTGGACGGCTCGCGTCGTTGGCGTCGTTAAAAAAGCCTTGCACGTACAGATGGATGGCTTAGAAACCGTGTTGGCTGCGATGTGTGAACCGCAAATCGCGATTGTCTCTCTGACAATCACCGAAAAAGGGTATTTCCACTCTCCGGCGACCGGACAGTTAATGCTCGATCACCCGATGGTCGCTGCCGACGTGCAAAATCCCCACCAGCCGAAAACAGCAACAGGGGTGATTGTTGAGGCGCTGGCCCGCCGTAAAGCGGCAGGACTTCCCGCATTTACCGTCATGTCATGTGACAACATGCCAGAAAACGGTCATGTTATGCGTGACGTTGTCACTTCATACGCGAAAGCTGTTGATGTAAAACTGGCACAATGGATCGAAGATAACGTGACTTTCCCATCAACAATGGTGGACCGTATTGTGCCCGCAGTGACAGAGGATACGCTGGCGAAAATCGAACAACTTACCGGTGTGCGCGATCCTGCGGGCGTTGCCTGTGAACCTTTCCGCCAGTGGGTAATAGAAGATAACTTTGTTGCCGGACGTCCAGAATGGGAAAAAGCGGGAGCCGAACTGGTTAGTGATGTGCTGCCTTATGAAGAGATGAAGTTGCGCATGCTCAACGGCAGTCATTCATTCCTGGCGTATTTGGGTTATCTTGCCGGATATCAGCACATTAATGACTGCATGGAAGATGAACATTATCGTTATGCGGCGTATGGCTTGATGTTGCAGGAACAAGCGCCGACGCTGAAAGTGCAGGGCGTTGATTTGCAAGATTACGCTAACCGATTAATTGAACGCTATAGCAATCCGGCGTTACGTCATCGAACCTGGCAGATTGCGATGGATGGTAGCCAGAAATTGCCACAGCGGATGTTGGATTCTGTTCGCTGGCATCTGGCGCATGACAGCAAGTTCGATCTGCTGGCGCTGGGCGTCGCGGGTTGGATGCGTTATGTCGGTGGTGTTGATGAACAGGGAAATCCGATAGAAATCAGTGACCCACTGTTACCTGTTATTCAGAAGGCTGTACAAAGTAGTGCCGAAGGGAAAGCGCGCGTCCAGTCATTGCTGGCGATTAAGGCAATCTTTGGTGATGATTTGCCAGACAATAGCTTGTTTACTGCAAAAGTGACGGAAGCGTACTTGTCTTTATTAGCGCATGGCGCGAAAGCGACCGTGGCGAAATATTCCGTGAAGTAAAAAAAGCAATGCCGCCATCGGCGCATTCACACACTTAGTTCATGCCGAGACGAATCAGGTCCAGAGGTGCCAGTTTCTCTTCACAACCTTCAACAACTACGGTTTTTCCGCGGCGGATTTGCTCAGCGGTCAGACCTTCAGTATCAATCGACAGGATCTTGCCAGTGTGACCGGTGCCGCTAACCATAACACGGCTGCCAGTGGTGATTGCGTTACGGTTACGATCGTAGGTCGTCATAGGTGTTTTCTCCTTTCTGATTTACAGTCGAAGCCCACGTAACGGGCGCAATATAAATACTCCTGTCGAGTGAAATATTTTTTGTTTTTGATCAAGCTCACATCTTTTTTGATGCATGCATGAGCCGTAAGGCGGGGGGAAAAGCCTCTCATCCCGGATGGGATGAGAGTAAATGAATTACTCTTCGCTAAACCAGTCGCTGTTTTCCTGGCGGATCTGGCCACGGATTCGCTGATTTCCTGCAAATGTTGCGTCATTGCACGTTCTACCGCATCGCCATCACGTTTTTGCAGGGCAGAGAAAATATCAAGATGCTGGCGTAACAGCATTTCTGGTGGAGAAACATGGTCGAAACTCATATAGCGCACGCGATCAACGGTCGCTTTCAGGTTCTCAATGGTATCCCACGCCAGTTGACAGTCGGCAATCTGCGTCAGGAGTTGATGGAAGTTGTCATCAAGTTCAAAAAAATCATCCAGTTGCTTGTGCTCAATGGCAATGCGTTGCTGGTGAAGATTTTGTTCCAGTTGGTAGCACTGGCTTTCGGTAATCATGCTCGCCGCCCGACGCGCCACCGCGCACTCAATGGCCTGACGGATAAAACTGCCGTTGCGCACCTGGGCCATGGAAATTTTGTTGACGTAGCTGCCACGCTGTGGACGAATTTGAATCAGGCCGTTTTCCGCCAGTTTAATAAAGGCTTCACGAACCGGCTGGCGTGACACATTGAAACGAACAGAAACTTCTTTTTCCGACAACGGTGTGCCTGGAGCAATCAGGCAATGGACAATGTCGCGACGAAGGATACGATAAATTTGCTGATTGACAGGCTGTGTGGGATTAAGTTGCGTTTCGACGGTCATTCGTTCTTGCTTGTGAGTGAGTTAACTGCATGAGTCTACCACTTTTTTGTGACAAGCAATAACCCGGCAGTTACGCCGGGTATAAAAATTACTGACGGTGGACATTCAGTCCGGCATAGCTTTGGGTAACCGGCATCATTTCCAGGGTATTGATATTGACGTGAGCAGGCAGCGTTGACACCCACCAAACGGCTTCGCTGACATCTTCTGGCGTCAATGCAACGGTATTTTGATAGGTTTTTTCCGCTTTACCGTCATCGCCTTTAAAGCGGACATTGGAAAACTCGGTGCCACCCACCAGACCCGGTTCGATGTCGGTGACGCGCACCGCCGTACCATGCAGGTCCGTACGCAGATTCAGGCTAAACTGACGAACAAACGCTTTCGTCGCACCGTAAACGTTACCACCGGCATAAGGCCAGCTACCTGCCGTTGAGCCAATGTTAATAATATGACCATGATTACGTTCAACCATACCCGGTAAGACGGCGCGCGTCATATATACCAGGCCTTTGTTGTTGGTATCAATCATCGTTTCCCAGTCTTCAACGCTGGCTTTATGCGCAGGCTCCATGCCCAACGCCAGGCCGGCATTATTTACCAGGATATCAATATTGCACCACTCGGCAGGAAGCGATGCCAGCATCTCTTCAATAGCGGCGCGGTTGCGAACGTCCAGTTGGGCGATGTACAGATTATCTCCCAGTTCGTCTTTTAACTCCTGCAACCGTTCCTGGCGACGGCCAGTGGCGATAACTTTATGCCCTTGTTGAATAAAACGACGAGTAATGCATTCACCAAAACCTGCCGTTGCTCCAGTTACTAAAACGATCATCTCACTGTTCCTCAACGCTTTTGTGTGTCAATAACATAGCACGTGATGCTTAAGAGCGGGTAATACTGGTTTGTAAGATTGCACTCCGTTATCAGTAAGCCTACGCTATGGAACACCTCGCGTTCAGGAGAAGAAAATGACAACAATGAATCCTTTCCTTGTGCAAAGCACACTACCGTATCTGGCTCCCCATTTTGATCAAATTGCCAATCATCACTATCGCCCGGCATTCGATGAGGGAATGCAGCAAAAGCGGGCAGAAATTGCTGCCATCGCGCTTAACCCGCAAACGCCTGATTTCAACAATACTATTCTGGCACTGGAACAAAGCGGAGAATTACTTACCCGCGTTACCAGCGTCTTTTTTGCGATGACTGCGGCGCATACCAATGATGAATTACAGCGTCTTGATGAACAGTTTTCCGCTGAACTGGCGGAACTGGCTAATGATATCTATCTGAACGGTGAATTATTCGCGCGGGTAGATGCTGTCTGGCAGCGCCGTGAATCCCTGGGGCTTGATAGTGAATCCATCCGCCTGGTGGAGGTGATTCATCAACGTTTTGTCCTTGCCGGAGCCAAACTTGCGCAAGCTGATAAAGCAAAATTAAAAGTACTGAATACAGAAGCTGCGACCCTGACCAGCCAGTTTAACCAGCGATTACTGGCAGCAAATAAATCCGGCGGTCTGGTTGTGAACGATATCGCGCAGCTGGCAGGAATGAGTGAGCAAGAGATTGCGCTGGCGGCAGAGGCGGCTCGCGAGAAAGGTCTGGATAACAAATGGCTGATTCCGCTGCTGAATACCACCCAACAACCGGCGCTTGCCGAGATGCGCGATCGTGCGACGCGTGAAAAACTGTTTATTGCGGGCTGGACGCGAGCGGAAAAAAATGATGCCAATGATACCCGCGCTATCATTCAACGTCTGGTAGAGATTCGCGCACAGCAGGCGAAACTGCTTGGTTTTCCTCATTATGCCGCATGGAAAATCGCCGATCAGATGGCAAAAACGCCAGAAGCAGCACTCAACTTTATGCGGGAAATTGTTCCAGCGGCGCGTCAACGTGCTAGCGATGAATTAGCCTCCATACAGGCGGTTATCGATAAGCAGCAAGGCGGGTTTAGCGCGCAGCCGTGGGACTGGGCATTTTATGCCGAACAGGTACGGCGGGAGAAATTTGATCTTGATGAGGCGCAGCTCAAGCCATATTTTGAATTAAACACGGTGTTGAATGAAGGTGTATTCTGGACCGCGAATCAGCTCTTCGGTATTAAGTTTGTCGAACGTTTTGATATTCCTGTCTACCATCCTGACGTTCGTGTGTGGGAAATTTTTGATCATAATGGCGTGGGACTGGCGTTATTTTACGGTGATTTCTTCGCCCGTGATTCAAAAAGCGGCGGTGCATGGATGGGCAATTTTGTTGAGCAATCAACGCTTAATGAAACGCATCCGGTAATTTATAACGTTTGCAATTATCAGAAACCCGCTGCCGGTGAGCCTGCGTTGTTACTCTGGGATGATGTCATAACCTTATTCCATGAATTTGGTCATACGCTGCACGGCCTTTTTGCCCGCCAGCGTTATGCCACGCTTTCCGGCACCAACACGCCGCGTGATTTTGTCGAATTTCCGTCGCAAATCAACGAACACTGGGCAACGCATCCGCAGGTATTCGCTCGCTACGCCCGGCATTATCAGAGCGGGGCAGCAATGCCTGACGAACTGCAACAGAAAATGCGTAATGCCAGCCTGTTCAACAAAGGGTATGAGATGAGCGAACTGCTTAGCGCCGCACTTCTCGATATGCGCTGGCATTGCCTGGAAGAAAACGAAGCAATGCAGGATGTCGATGATTTTGAATTGCGGGCGCTGGTGGCGGAAAATATGGATCTTCCTGCTATACCGCCACGCTATCGCAGCAGTTATTTCGCCCATATTTTTGGTGGCGGATATGCTGCAGGTTATTACGCTTATCTGTGGACGCAAATGTTGGCCGATGATGGGTACCAGTGGTTTGTTGAGCAGGGCGGATTAACGCGTGAAAATGGGCAGCGTTTTCGCGAGGCGATCCTTTCCAGAGGTAACAGCGAAGATCTGGAACGCCTGTATCGACAATGGCGCGGTAAGGCTCCTCAGATTATGCCGATGCTGCAACATCGTGGCTTGAATATATAAACACCACCAATGGCTGGCCTGGAGATATCGCCAGGCAGCCTGGTTATAGCAGTAATTGCAGCAGCTGGACGTGGGCAAACCTCACCGCTAAAGCTAATACCGTTTCGCAGTCGCCAGCAAAATGCATAACCGCAGTGTAGGTCTGGCCTTTAATATGCCACGCGAACCAGACGGTACCCGCTGGCGTACCATCTTCACCGCCCTCCAGTCCGCCGTAGCCGGTAATGGCAATACTGACATCAGCATCCGCACGCTCTATGGCACCTGTTGCCATTTCTGCTGCCACTTTCTCACTCACCGCAGAATATCGTTCAAGAGATTGCTGGCTTACGCTGAGGATTTTCATCTTTGCCTGATCGGTGAAAGTAACAAAGCCTGCACCGTAAAATTTGGGTGTATCTTCAGCTGCACACAGGGCGCTAGCCAACTTACCGCCGGTGCATGATTCGGCGGTAGTTAAGCGTAATTGATCCGCGATAAGTCTTTGACTCAACGCGGATGTCAGGTTTTCAAGGTAATGCTGCCAACTTACTGATTTAGTGTATGATGGTGATTTTAAGGTGCTTGCGTGGCTTCCATTTCCATCAGATGTCCTTCCTGCTCCGCTACTGAAGGCGTGGTGCGTAACGGCAAAAGCACTGCCGGACATCAGCGCTATCTCTGCTCTCATTGCCGTAAAACATGGCAACTACAGTTCACTTACACCGCCTCTCAGCCCGGTACGCACCAGAAAATCATTGATATGGCCATGAATGGC
>NZ_MIIV01000114.1:0-6873 GCF_001743015.1 Shigella sp. FC1567 | reverse complement strand
GCTTATAATCTGGTGAGATATCAGATGATTAAAATGGCGGAACATCTGAAAGGTTACTGGCCGAATCAACTGAGTTTCTCAGAATCATGCGGAATGGTGATGAGAATGCTGATGACATTGCAGGGCGCTTCACCGGGACGTATACCGGAGCTGATGCGCGATCTTGCAAGTATGGGACAACTTGTGAAATTACCGACGAGAAGGGGAAGGGCCTTCCGAGAGTGGTAAAGGAGAGGCCCTGGAAATACCCCACAGCCCCGAAAAAGAGCCAGTCAGTTGCTTAACTGACTGGCATTACTCCATAACGGAGGCTTCTTTTTTATGGCTGGCAGATGCTTTAATCATCCACCTTAAAACAATATAACCTATTGTTTTAATGACAAATCAGAACGGAATGTCATCATCAAAGTCCATCGGCGGCTCGTTAGACGGCGCTGCCGGAGCGGACTGCTGCGGGCGAGACTGCGCGCCGCCGCTGAACTGATTGCCACCCTGCGGCTGCTGAGGCTGACCCCAACCGCCCTGCGGCTGACCACCACCGATATTACCACCTGCCGGAGCGCCACCACCCTGACGACCACCCAGCATCTGCATGGTGCCGCCAACGTTCACCACGACTTCTGTGGTGTAGCGATCCTGACCGGATTGATCGGTCCATTTACGGGTACGCAGCTGACCTTCGATATAAACCTGAGAACCTTTACGCAGATATTCGCTGGCCACTTCTGCCAGTTTGCCGAACAGCACAACGCGGTGCCATTCAGTCTGTTCTTTCATCTCGCCGGTCGCTTTATCACGCCAGGATTCGGAAGTAGCCAGCGTAATGTTGGCAACTGCGCCACCATTTGGCATGTAGCGTACTTCCGGGTCCTGACCCAGATTACCAACGAGAATAACCTTGTTTACGCCTCTGCTGGCCATGTTCGTGTCTCCTGAAAAAAATCGTTCTGAATAAGTGTAAACGCGCGATTGTACCATTACCAATAGCGCTTTTACTATGTTGTGACCTCGGTTCCGGGAAACAAACCTGGCCAGACATTGTTACACAACACTCCGGATAATGCATTCCAATACTGTATATTCATTCAGGTCAATTTGTGTCATAATTAACCGTTTGTGATCGCCGGTAGCACCATGCCACCGGGCAAAAAAGCGTTTAATCCGGGAAAGGTGAATGGATAAGATCGAAGTTCGGGGCGCCCGCACCCATAATCTCAAAAACATCAACCTCGTTATCCCCCGCGACAAGCTCATTGTCGTGACCGGGCTTTCGGGTTCTGGCAAATCCTCGCTCGCTTTCGACACCTTATATGCCGAAGGGCAGCGCCGTTACGTTGAATCCCTTTCCGCCTACGCGCGGCAGTTTCTGTCACTGATGGAAAAGCCGGACGTCGATCATATTGAGGGGCTTTCTCCTGCCATCTCAATTGAGCAGAAATCGACGTCTCATAACCCGCGTTCTACGGTGGGGACAATCACCGAAATCCACGACTATTTGCGTTTGTTGTTCGCCCGCGTCGGCGAACCGCGCTGTCCGGACCACGACGTCCCGCTGGCGGCGCAAACCGTCAGCCAGATGGTGGATAACGTGCTGTCGCAGCCGGAAGGCAAGCGTCTGATGCTACTCGCGCCAATCATTAAAGAACGCAAAGGCGAACACACCAAAACGCTGGAGAACCTGGCAAGCCAGGGTTACATCCGTGCTCGTATTGATGGCGAAGTCTGCGATCTTTCCGATCCGCCGAAACTGGAACTGCAAAAGAAACACACTATTGAAGTGGTGGTTGATCGCTTCAAGGTGCGTGACGATCTTACCCAACGTCTTGCGGAGTCGTTTGAAACCGCGCTGGAGCTTTCCGGTGGTACAGCGGTAGTGGCGGATATGGACGACCCGAAAGCGGAAGAGCTGCTGTTCTCCGCCAACTTCGCCTGCCCAATTTGCGGCTACAGTATGCGTGAACTGGAGCCACGACTGTTTTCGTTTAACAACCCGGCAGGTGCCTGCCCAACCTGTGACGGCCTTGGCGTACAGCAATATTTCGATCCTGACCGCGTGATCCAAAACCCCGAGCTGTCACTGGCTGGCGGTGCGATCCGTGGCTGGGATCGCCGCAACTTCTATTACTTCCAGATGCTGAAATCGCTGGCAGATCACTATAAGTTCGACGTCGAAGCGCCGTGGGGCAGCCTGAGCGCGAACGTGCATAAAGTGGTGTTGTACGGTTCTGGCAAAGAAAACATTGAATTCAAATACATGAACGATCGTGGCGATACCTCCATCCGTCGTCATCCGTTCGAAGGCGTGCTGCACAATATGGAGCGCCGTTATAAAGAGACAGAATCCAGTGCGGTACGTGAAGAATTAGCCAAGTTTATCAGCAATCGCCCATGCGCCAGCTGCGAAGGGACGCGTCTGCGTCGGGAAGCGCGCCACGTTTATGTCGAGAATACGCCGCTGCCTGCTATCTCCGACATGAGCATCGGTCATGCGATGGAATTCTTCAACAATCTCAAACTAGCTGGTCAGCGGGCGAAGATTGCAGAAAAAATCCTTAAAGAGATCGGCGATCGTCTGAAATTCCTCGTTAACGTCGGCCTGAATTACCTGACACTTTCCCGCTCGGCAGAAACACTTTCCGGCGGTGAAGCCCAGCGTATCCGTCTGGCGAGCCAGATTGGTGCGGGCCTGGTTGGCGTTATGTATGTACTGGACGAGCCGTCTATCGGCCTGCACCAGCGCGATAACGAGCGCCTGTTGGGTACGCTTATCCATCTGCGCGATCTCGGTAATACCGTGATTGTGGTGGAGCATGACGAAGACGCAATTCGCGCCGCTGACCATGTGATCGATATCGGTCCTGGTGCGGGTGTTCACGGCGGTGAAGTGGTCGCAGAAGGTCCGCTGGAAGCGATCATGGCGGTGCCTGAATCGTTGACCGGGCAGTACATGAGCGGTAAACGCAAGATTGAAGTGCCGAAGAAACGCGTTCCGGCGAATCCAGAAAAAGTGCTGAAGCTGACAGGTGCACGCGGCAACAACCTGAAGGACGTGACGCTCACGCTGCCAGTCGGTCTGTTTACCTGCATCACAGGGGTTTCAGGTTCCGGTAAATCGACGCTGATTAACGACACACTGTTCCCGATTGCCCAACGCCAGTTGAATGGTGCGACCATCGCCGAACCGGCACCGTATCGCGATATTCAGGGGCTGGAGCATTTCGATAAAGTGATCGATATCGACCAAAGCCCAATTGGTCGTACTCCACGTTCTAACCCGGCGACCTATACCGGCGTGTTTACACCTGTGCGCGAACTGTTTGCGGGCGTACCGGAATCCCGTGCGCGTGGTTATACGCCAGGACGTTTCAGCTTTAACGTCCGTGGCGGGCGCTGCGAAGCCTGTCAGGGCGACGGTGTGATCAAAGTGGAGATGCACTTCCTGCCGGATATCTACGTGCCGTGCGATCAGTGCAAAGGTAAACGCTATAACCGTGAAACGCTGGAAATTAAGTACAAAGGCAAAACCATCCACGAAGTGCTGGATATGACCATCGAAGAGGCGCGTGAGTTCTTTGATGCGGTGCCAGCTCTGGCGCGTAAGCTGCAAACGTTGATGGACGTTGGTCTGACGTACATTCGCCTGGGGCAGTCCGCAACCACACTTTCTGGTGGTGAAGCCCAGCGCGTGAAGCTGGCGCGTGAGCTGTCAAAACGCGGCACCGGGCAGACGCTGTATATTCTCGACGAGCCGACCACCGGTCTGCACTTCGCCGATATTCAGCAACTCCTCGACGTGCTGCATAAACTGCGCGATCAGGGCAATACCATTGTGGTGATTGAGCACAATCTCGACGTGATCAAAACCGCTGACTGGATTGTCGACCTGGGACCAGAAGGCGGCAGTGGCGGCGGCGAAATCCTCGTCTCCGGTACGCCAGAAACCGTCGCGGAGTGCGAAGCTTCGCATACGGCACGCTTCCTCAAGCCGATGCTGTAATCGTTAAGGCCGCTTTCTGAGCGGCCTTTTCCTTTCAGAGTTGTACCAGCAATTTACGCTTTTCTTCCGGTAGTAAATTCACTGCCTGCTGATAAGACGCATCCACCAGATAATAGATTTGCGAATCCGGCAGCGAACCGTCGAGATACACGGTGCTCCAGTGCGCTTTATTCAGATGGCGGCTAGGACGCACATCGCTGTGCTGCTGACGTAGCAGCTCCGCCAGCTCCGGGCTGGTTTTCAGCGAAACAGCTGGGCGATTTTCTACTTCTTTCACCATCGCAAACAGTACATCTTCCACTTTGATCTGCGTCGCTTTCCAGTCGTTATGCACGCTCTGTTCTGCGCCTAGTTTTGCCATGCAATATTGTAGCAACTCCGAAATGGTCATTTTTTACTCCCCTTGTAGTGTCGCGATGATGCGACGCGATCCGCCGTGGATGCGATGTTCCCCCAGCCAGATGCCTTGCCAGGTGCCGGTCTGAATACGCCCTTTATGTAACGGCAATACAAGCGATGTTCCCTGCATTGAGGATTTGATATGAGAAGGCATATCGTCTGCTCCCTCATAGTCATGCTCATAATTTCCGTTGTCGGGAACGGTGCGGAGGAAAAAACGCTCCATGTCGTGGCGTACGGTGGGATCGCAGTTCTCATTAAGTGTCAGAGAGGCGGAGGTATGTTGCAGCAACAGATGCAGTAAGCCGATGTTAACGCGCGGCATATCAGCCAGCTGATTCAGAATTTCATCCGTTACCAGATGAAACCCACGAGATTTGGCGCTAAGCGTGAGCGTCTTTTGATACCACATGTGCTGCTCCTTGATAAAACTCTCTTAATCAGTTTGCAGCAAGACAGCGAAAGGATAAAGGTGTGATTAAAAAAACAGCATTCGGGAGAGCATCACGCTCTCCCGCTCTGTCAGTATTCTGAATTGACGATCACCTCTTCACCAAACGCACCCGCTTGTGGCAAGGGTTTGTAGGTAGAGTTGGAGGCGCGCAGAATGCGGATACCACGAGCGCCGACATCGCGTGCGGCGGTAATATCATTATCAGAATCGCCATAAAAAATTCGGATATTTTTATCCTGCAGCCATTGCGATTTTGTATTTTGCCCTGGTTTATCGCCCGCAAAGATCACCGGATTCATGTTGGTGGCAGGAATATGAAAATTATCCGCCAGCGTTTTTGAAACCGTTTCTGTTTTCGTCGGACTACGACCAGTCACAAAGAAGATCGCGTCACCGCGGCGTACATGCATATCAATCAGCTGGCGAGCGACCTCTTTTGGAATGCTGAATTCATCCCAGCCATTGTTCATTTTTTCCCAGAACACAGGATTTTTCAGATAATCTTCGCTTTCTGGCGAGAAGGTTTTTTTGCCGCGCCAGAAGCCCGGGCTGGAAAAAAGTACCGTGTCATCGATATCAAACCCCACCGCCATTGGCGGACGCCCTGCGAGGCTATTTTCAATTTGTGCGACCGAAACCCAATGAATTGGTGCCTGTTCAGCAAGCCTGGCAACGTTAGTACCAGGGTTAAGCGGTGAAGGAGATGAGGCCAGGGCAACAGCGGAACTGTTTAGAGCGAACAATAAGCAAACGGCACTGATTGCCTGTGTGATCTTGCGCATATTTTTCCCTAAATAGTCAGTATGTTGAAACTTTTTATTGTGAGATTTGTTGCAAAAACCATCTGACCATAACGCCAGCTGCAGGGGAAAGGAAGGATTATCTGCGGTTTTTGTGATGAAAAGCAGGATGATTATATTTAACCCAGTAAATACGTTCCTGTCTTTTTTTGTATAAAAAATGTTTATTACTCGATGTAAGGATACATTAATTTTACGTTTATTATGATGAATCCTCTGCAAATGAGCGAAATTTGATAGAACATTTATCTGCTGTACGATTTAATGAACTTAATGATACAGCATTACAAAAACAATCGAAGTTTATAAAGATGATTCCTGATTGACCAGAACCCTATCCTACAATGGTGATTAATTTTATTACTCGCGATGGAGATGATGATATGAATATATCATATATGAATAGCAACAAAACGACATCTTTACCTGTTGAGCTAGATGCACTAAATAATAAAGATATCTCTTATGCCAAAGATTTTTCTTATGTCAAAGATTTCTTTTTATACATAGAAACACAGTTAAAAATTGCAAAAGATTTTTGTAGACTTGGAGAAGAAGTATCAAGTTCTATTGCAAGTAAAGTTTTTCACGCATTTATTGATTTAGTTAACAAAATCAGGGGTAAGAAAGACTTTATGTATATTTGCACGCTTTGCTGTTTTGCCGAGGAGGTTAAAGGTGATTATTCTCATTACAGGACCTTTTTATTTGATATTGGTAATCAATATAAGGTTAAACTTACACAAAGCGGAAAAAAAGAGTTCTCTTTAACATTAGAATTTAACGATACTATAATTGAATCTCAGAAAGTCACAGGCAATAAGGCAAAGCATATTCTTGAGGATATAGAAATATTCTATCGTAACAAACCCGATACTTATTATTAAATTTAATAATGGTTAGATGTGCAGAAATTATTACTCCACACGAAAAAATAGGGAAAGGAAGGTAATGACTCCAACTTACTGATAGTGTTTTATGTTCAGATAATGCCCGATGACCTTGTCATGCAGCTCCACCGATTTTGAGAACGACAGTGACTTCCGTCCCAGCCTTGCCAGATGTTGTCTCAGATTCAGATTATGTCGCTCAATGCGCTGAGTGTAACGCTTGCTGATAACGTGCAGCTTTCCCTTCAGGCGTGATTCATACAGCGGCCAGCCATCCGTCATCCATACCACGACCTCAAAGGCCGACAGCAGGCTCAGAAGACGCTCCAGTGT
>NZ_MIIV01000113.1:0-6874 GCF_001743015.1 Shigella sp. FC1567 | reverse complement strand
AAAGGTTCTCAGTATGTATCGCTGGCCTACACACAGCGGCTTAAGGAAGCCGGATTACTGGCATCAACAGGAAGTACAGGCGACTCGTATGACAACGCGATGGCGGAGAGCATCAATGGTCTTTACAAAGCGGAGGTAATACACCGTAAGAGCTGGAAAAACCGTGCAGAAGTGGAACTGGCCACACTCACGTGGGTGGACTGGTATAATAATCGACGATTGCTGGAAAGGCTGGGCCACATCCCTCCGGCAGAAGCAGAAAAAGCTTATTATGCTTCCATCGGAAACGATGATCTGGCAGCCTGAGTTCACAGATAAAACACTCTCCAGGAAACCCGGGGCGGTTCAAGTTGTCGCGGAATACGGAAATACCTAATCCACTATTAAAGACTTTGGTTGAGATGTTTTCAGCACGCAGTGCTTTTAATGCTGCGGCAACGTCCAGTACTTGTTTCAGTTCATCTGGCGTCTGTTCCCACGTTAACAAAAAATCTTTCTCGTGAAGGTGAGAGGTCAGCGAATTGATATCCTTAATCAGCTCATTAACAGTTTTCATCATAAAGTCCCGGTAGTGGAATGACAGGCAAAGTGGTTTATTTCACTGTGACTTGCCAAAGTGATTGGTGTTTTCACAGCTATACCTGGGACTAACAATAAGTGTGCCAGAATTATCCGCGCGGCTGCAAAAGACTAATTTGACGGATAATGTGTGGGGTTGATCACAAATTGATGCCAGCTTCTGGTTGTTTGTAAAATACGAAAACGTTTGGCTTTTTTTATCGCGTTATTTATTTGCTGCTAAGTATCAGAAATAAGATAAAGGGGCAGGCTATCTCTCTTCAGTTTGATAAACTCACCGCCGTAATTCTCATATTGATATAGAAATGTGATATCTCTTCCATAATTTCATTAGAAAATGATAAAAATCTTATGTTTTTATCAAAGCCAATTTCGCCTGAGTTAATATCATCATGATCTGTGAACCATCAACGTCTTCAATGATCGACTTTTAAGTAAGTCTGGAAGGTAAAGCTATGGAGCTTGCTACTACGCAGTCAGTATTGATGCAAATTCAACCGACAATTCAGCGTTTTGCCAGAATGCTTGCCAGCGTTTTGCAGCTTGAGGTTGAGATCGTTGATGAAAACTTGTGTCGCGTCGCCGGAACGGGCGCGTATGGGAAGTTTCTTGGTCGCCAGTTGAGCGGCAACTCACGCCTGCTCCGCCACGTCCTGGAAACGAAAACTGAAAAAGTTGTGACACAGTCTCGCTTCGATCCCCTTTGCGAAGGTTGCGATAGTAAAGAAAATTGCCGTGAAAAAGCATTTCTGGGTACGCCTGTCATTTTACAGGATCGTTGTGTTGGGGTGATAAGTTTGATTGCCGTTACCCACGAGCAACAAGAGCATATCAGTGATAATTTACGCGAATTTTCTGATTATGTTCGCCATATATCCACCATTTTTGTTTCGAAACTTCTGGAGGATCAGGGGCCAGGAGATAACATCAGTAAAATATTCGCGACCATGATCGATAATATGGATCAGGGCGTATTAGTTGTTGATGATGAAAGTCGGGTTCAGTTTGTTAATCAGACTGCCTTAAAAACACTTGGTGTTGTACAAAATAATATTATTGGGAAACCTATCCGTTTCAGACCATTAACATTTGAGAGTAATTTTACTCATGGACATATGCAGCATATTGTTTCGTGGGACGATAAAAGTGAATTAATCATTGGTCAATTGCATAACATTCAGGGCCGACAATTATTTTTAATGGCATTTCACCAATCGCATACCAGTTTTTCTGTAGCAAATGCACCTGATGAACCACATATTGAACAATTGGTTGGCGAGTGCCGTGTTATGCGGCAATTAAAACGACTCATTAGCCGTATTGCACCCAGCCCATCCAGCGTTATGGTGGTTGGTGAAAGCGGCACGGGTAAAGAAGTCGTCGCCCGAGCAATCCATAAGTTGAGCGGAAGACGGAATAAACCCTTTATTGCTATCAACTGTGCCGCGATTCCGGAGCAGCTTCTGGAAAGCGAACTGTTCGGTTATGTTAAAGGCGCATTTACTGGCGCTTCTGCCAACGGTAAAACAGGGTTGATTCAGGCGGCGAATACGGGCACGCTGTTTCTCGATGAAATAGGTGATATGCCATTAATGTTGCAGGCTAAATTACTGCGCGCTATTGAGGCGCGTGAAATTCTGCCGATTGGTGCCAGTAGCCCAATACAAGTCGACATTCGCATCATTTCTGCAACTAATCAGAATTTGGCCCAGTTCATTGCCGAAGGTAAATTCCGCGAAGATCTCTTCTACCGACTTAATGTTATCCCGATAACTCTGCCACCGCTGCGTGAACGTCAGGAAGATATTGAACATTGGTGCATTACTTTTTACATCTGCATACCCGTCGTCTGGGATCGGTTTATCCTGGCATTGCTCCCGATGTCGTCGAAATATTGCGTAAGCATCGTTGGCCCGGAAACCTGCGCGAGTTAAGCAATTTGATGGAATATCTGGTTAACGTAGTTCCTTCAGGTGAAGTTATCGACAGCACGCTATTGCCGCCAAATCTGCTGAATAATGGCACAACGGAGCAAAGTGATGTAACAGAGGTCAGTGAGGCGCACCTGTCACTCGATGATGCGGGCGGCACGGCGCTGGAGGAGATGGAAAAGCAAATGATCCGCGAGGCGCTTTCACGTCATAACAGCAAGAAGCAAGTTGCTGATGAACTGGGCATCGGCATTGCTACGCTCTATCGCAAGATTAAGAAATATGAGTTGTTAAACACATAACCTCAGTGAATCCGCCTGAATTCAGGCCGGATATCCTTTTACTTCGTTTTCTCGCAATCCAGAACTGTATTTACAATCATCTGATACCCCGTGCAGCGACAAAGATTTCCCGCCAGTCCGCGACGAATTTCCGTAATGGTTAATGGCTTCTCGCGTGGTTTCGCCAGCATTGCCGTGGTAGCCATAATCAGGCCAGGCGTACAAAACCCGCACTGCACTGCGCCGGATTTCGCATAAGCCTGCTGAACATGAGAAAGTTTTCCGCCTTTCGCTTCACCTTCCAGCGTGCGGATCTCTTTTCCTTCAGCCCAGGCGGCAAGGTATAAGCAACTGTCTATTGCTGTGCCGTCGACCAACACCGTACAGGCACCACATTCACCCACGCAGCACCCTTGTTTGACACTTAGCAGTCCTTGTTCGCGGAGTAATTCCGAGAGCGGCGTGCCTGGTGCGGCGTGAAGCTGAAAAGGCATCCCGTTAATGGTGCATTCGATGGTAATTGTTTCGCTGTGATTCATTGCAATTTTCCCCCCGCCGCGGCGACGGCTTCGCTAATCACTTTTTTGGTCATCGTCTGGATGAGATGCAGACGAAACTCTTTACTGGCCCGCCATGAAGAACGCGGGGCGACATCTTGCAGGACAGATTCGCTGATAGCTTCCAGCGTTTGCAGGTTTAATGGCGCATTTTGTGCAGTCTGTTCGGCATGTTGGCAGCGAATCGGCGTTGGCGCGGCAACACCAAATGCCAGGCGTAATTCGCTGAAATTGCCGTTATCCAGTCGGCAATGTGCGGCGCAGCCAATCGTTGAAATATCCATTGCGTCGCGCATGGCATATTTAAAATGCGCGCTGCCCGCGTGTTCTTTCGGCTGTGGCGGAAAATGAAAGGCGACGAGGATTTCGTCATGCTCAAGAGACACTTTGCCCGGCCCGGTGTGAAAGCCATTAATCGGGACGAAACGAACACCGCGCGGGGAGTGGATCTCCAGTTTCGCGTCATAAATTAGCGTTGGCGTGGCAGAATCTGCGCTGGTGGCACCGTTGCAAATATTTCCACCGTAGGTAGCGACGTTACGGATCTGCAGTCCAGCAATGGACATGGCCGCAGCACATAACGCCGGGAGATGACGTTGAGTTATAGGATCTTCTATTAGCTGGGTAAATGTCGTTGCAGAGCCGATACGTAGCGAGCCATCTTCCGCCAGCGTAATTCCCCGCAGCTCCGCCAGATTATGAATATCAACAATATGGCGATAACGGTCATTGTGATGGTGGAGCTGAATCAGTACGTCAGTGCCACCGGCGAGCAGTTTGGCCTGCGGGTTGTTAGCCAGCAGGTTGATGGCATCGGCAAGGGTTGCTGCGCGATGGTAAGAAGCAAAATCAAACATGATGTTATCCTCAAATCAATCCTGCCAGATGGAACTCTTCATATAACCGTTTTGGCGTCAGCGGCAGTGTATTGATTGCAACACCGGTAGCCATCTTCACCGCGTTACGAATAGCAGCGGCAACAGGAATTATTGGTGGCTCACCCAGTGACTTATGTCCGTATGCGGATTGCGGCTCATTGATTTCGACGAACGCGCTTTCCAGTTGTGGCAGATCCGGCATGGTCGGCATTTTGTAATCCAGCAGATTGGGGTTACGGACCACGCCGCTTTTAGCATCGATGATCATCTCTTCAAATAGCGCCCAGCCAATGCCCATTCCCATTCCGCCGTGTACCTGACCTTCTGCCAGCAGTGGATTAAGAATATGCCCTGAATCATGAACGTTGAGGATGCGGTTGATGGTGACTTTGCACAGCGCAATATCGACCGTCAGATCAACAAAGGTACAGCCAAACGCCGGTGGGTTAGTGGTGGTTTTGATGGAGCTTTCAGCAGAGAGCTGCCCGCCGCGTTCAGGGTGGTAGAAAGCGTCCATCGCCAAATCTTTTAACGACATTAACGGCTCTTCCGGTCGTTCAACCAGCACGATATGGCCTTTTATCAGGGTCAGATTCATCGCTGACTGATGTAGCATGACTGCGGCGTGAGCGATGATTTTCTCTTTTAATAATAGTGCCGCACTGCGCAGCGCAGGCGCGGCAACATAGCTCTGGCGTGAGGCAAATGTGCCGGGATCGAACGGCGTAACGTCGGTATCTTGAGTTGAAATAACGCGAACGTCGCTGACCGGAACCCCCACGGTTTCTGCCACCATTTGCGAGAAGACGGTGTCGGCACCCTGACCGATTTCCGTCGCGCCGCTTTGCACGTTGATGGTTCCATCCTGATTCATCAGAAGGCGCGCGCCTGCTATTTCTACGCCGACAGGCCAGGTGTTAGAGGTGTAGCTAAAACAGGCGACGCCAACGCCGCGGCGCAAATTGCCTTGCTGGTTCTGGCATTCTGCACGGCGTTTTTCCCATTCAAAGATTTTCCGGCCTTTTTCAAGACACTCCGGCAACCCTGCGCTGTAAATACGTTTGCCCGTGAGCGGATTAGCATCTCCTTCGCGGGCGGCGTTGCGTAAACGAATTTCAACAGGATCAATACCTAACGCTGTCGCGGCGTCATCAAGCATAGACTCAACGGCAAATACGACTTGTGGCGCGCCATAACCACGCATCGCACCAGCCGAGGGGAGGTTGGTATAGCAGGTCTTTGAACTGTAAGCGTAGGCACAACGAGGATAAAGGTAAGCGACTTTATTCCCCCCCGCAGAAGCGATGGAGTGCCCGTGAGATGCATAAGCGCCGGTGTTAGACAGAACATCCAGACTATAACCTTTCAATGTTCCGTCGCGGTTCACGCCCATTTGCCCGTCAATGGTAAAAGCGTGGCGGGTACGGGTTGCGAGGAAACACTCTTCACGGCTAAGGGAAACTTTCACCGGAATGCCGCCAAGCTTGCTGGTCAGGAATGCCGCCATTGGCTCTTCCAGTACATCCTGTTTATTACCAAAACCGCCACCGACAAATGGTTTGATGACTCGTACGCATGACCAGGGAATATCCAGCGCCTGACCAACCACGCGGCGAACAATGTGCGGGATCTGGGTGCTGGAAACGATGGTAATTCGCGAGTCATCCTCCATCCACGCCAGCGATGTTACGCTTTCCATGTGACAATGTTGAATAACGGGGGTCTGATAGTGCCCCTGTACCTGGTAGTCGGCGGCATCGATTGTTTGTTGGACATTACCCGTCGACATCGTGCTTTGTTTCAGTAAATTGCCACCGTTATGGATTGGTGCAGCGTCTTCTGCCAGCGCCGCTTCTGGCGTGGTGATAACGGGTAATTCTTGCCACTCAATGCTGACCAATTGCGCCGCTTTTTCTGCCGTGAGTTCATCGCGGGCCACGACGATGGCAATGGCGTCACCATGATGACGAACATGGCGAGTTAGCAGTGCGCGATCGGCGGTATCGCGCTTGTTTTCGTCAAGTGTCCAGGCATGCCCAGCTGTAGCGAATGGAATATCAGGCACATCTTCCCAGGTAAAAATCGCCAGTACGCCCGGCAAACTTCTGGCTTGTTCATCATTAATACTTACGGCATAACCATGTGCGATAGGGCTACGTACATATTTCGCATAACACATGCCCGCCATAACATAATCGTCAGTATATCGTGCCCGCCCGGTGACCTTAGCAA
Source organism: Shigella sp. FC1567 (assembly GCF_001743015.1). Taxonomy (NCBI): domain Bacteria; kingdom Pseudomonadati; phylum Pseudomonadota; class Gammaproteobacteria; order Enterobacterales; family Enterobacteriaceae; genus Shigella; species Shigella sp. FC1567. The sequence continues at coordinate 416 of NZ_MIIV01000113.1, read as the reverse complement.
TGGCATCGACGCGCATGCATGATTCACCCGTAGCGGTTGCTTCCCGCGCTTCCATAGAAATCCCCTCGATTTGAACATTTGGTTCTTATGGCAAAGATTTAGTCTAAGCAGGCAAGATTTACGCCAGAAACGACGATAAGCGTTAGGGGAGGTAGGAAGTGTGATGACGTTAAAAAAACACAGATATGATACGAAACAGGAGTCTGAATAGGGGCAGTGATACGTATCAATATGAGTGGCGATAAAATCAATGTGATAAATTGGGATTATTACGCATCAGGATGGGTAGACTGGCCCCCTGAATCTCCAGACAACCAGTATCACTTAAATAAGTGATAGTCTTAATACTAGTTTTTAGACTAGTCATTGGAGTACAGATGATTGATGTCTTAGGGCCGGAGAAACGCAGACGGCGT
>NZ_MIIV01000112.1:0-6886 GCF_001743015.1 Shigella sp. FC1567 | reverse complement strand
TTTCTGGTGCGTACCGGGCTGAGAGGCGGTGTAAGTGAACTGTAGTTGCCATGTTTTACGGCAATGAGAGCAGAGATAGCGCTGATGTCCGGCAGTGCTTTTGCCGTTACGCACCACGCCTTCAGTAGCGGAGCAGGAAGGACATCTGATGGAAATGGAAGCCACGCAAGCACCTTAAAATCACCATCATACACTAAATCAGTAAGTTGGCAGCATTACCCTGCAACCGCTATGAAAAAGGCGGGAAAGATGGCATCACAATGACATTTATCGGCCCTTCCCCCTCTGTTCAGGACAAATCAGCCAGCACTGATAATACCAACATCAACGGCGAAGACATGACTGAGATTGAGGAGAGCATGCTTCTACCTGTCTCCGGTCAGGAACTGCCCATTCGTTGGCTTGCTCAACACGGCAGCGAAAAACCAGTAACGCACGTTTCACGCGACGAACTCCAGGCATTACACATTGCACGGGCTGAAGAACTACCGGCTGTTACTGCCCTGGCTATTTCGCATAAAACCAGTCTGCTCGACTCGCTGGAGATTCGCGACCTCCACAAACTGGTTCGTGACACTGACAAAGTTTTCCCTAATCCTGGTAATTCAGACCTGGGACTAATAACTGCTTTTTTCGAAGCATACTTGGACGCTGACTACACTGTTCGGGGCCTGCTGACAAAAGAGTGGATGAAAGGAAATCGTGTTTCACGCATCACCCGCACGGCTTCCGGTGCTAATGCTGGTGGTGGGAACAAAACCGATCGCAATCCGAATTTAGTACACACCCTCGACACACTGGATGTGGAGATTGCAGCAGCCACACTTCCGATGGATTTTAATATTTATGAAATTCCGGGCAGCGTTTATCGTCGCGCAAAAGAAGTAGTCCTGAAAAAAGAAAGTCCGTTCAAAGAATGGTCCGCAGCACTTCGTGCACCCCCGGGTATTCTGGACTATTCCCGCGCCGCTATTTTTGCACTTATCCGAAGCGCACACCCTGAATTTTATCACTACCCGGGACGCCTTCAGGGGTATATCAACGCCTATTTGACGGAAACTGATCACGAGAACCCCAGCAAGGAAACTCTCACAGCTACCCGGCATACGCCGGAAAAAGATATCCTGGAAGAAATTAACCGCGAGGTGGTTACTGAGCGTGAAACAGAAGAAGAAAAACCACAACCATCTGACGCAATGGCAGGTGAACAGGCAACAACTGAAACAATGGAACCGGATACAACTGAACATTGCCAGAACGCGCAGTCGCTGGATGCTCAGTCGCAGGTGAGTTCCGCTAACCAAGTAAAAGTCACCGCTGACGAAGTAAACAAAATTATGCAGGCAGCCAATATCAGCCAGCCTGACGCCGATAAGTTACTTGCTGTATCGCGTGGTGAATTTGTTGAGGGGATTAGCGACCCTAATGATCCGAAATGGGTCAAGGGGATCCAGACTCGCGATTCTGTGAACCAGAACCAGCATGAATCGGAACGGAACGACCAAAAAGCGGAACAAAACAGCCCAAATGCGTTACAAAACGAGCCAGAAACGAAACAATCCGAACCAGTAGCGCAACAGGAACCGGAAAAAGTCTGCACCGCCTGCGGTCAGAGCGGTGGCGGCAACTACCCTGATTGTGGCGCGGTGATGGACGACGCAACATACCAGAAAACATTCGATGAAGAGAATCAGGTTGAAGTTCAGGAAAATGATCCGGAGGAAATGGAAGGCGCTGAACATCCACACAAGGAGAATGCTGGCAGCGCTCAGGACCACGCCAGCGATAGTAAAACTGGCGAGACGGCAGATCCCTTAATTACGGTGAATGGTCATCACGAAATCACATCCACCAGCAGGACGTGTGACCATCTAATGATCGACCTTGAAACCATGGGAAAAAATCCTGATGCCCCGATCATCTCAATAGGTGCAATATTTTTCGATCCGCAAACCGGAGATATGGGACCCGAATTTAGTAAGACTATCGATCTGGAAACTGCTGGCGGAGTCATTGATCGGGACACCATTAAATGGTGGCTTAAGCAATCACGCGAAGCGCAATCTGCCATTATGACCGATGAAATCCCGTTAGATGATGCACTGTTACAATTGCGGGAATTTATCGACGAAAACTCCGGTGAATTTTTTGTTCAGGTCTGGGGAAATGGAGCCAACTTCGACAACACGATTTTGCGCCGTTCATACGAACGGCAGGGGATCCCCTGCCCGTGGCGTTACTACAACGATCGCGATGTACGCACAATCGTTGAGCTGGGGAAAGCCATAGACTTCGATGCCAGAACGGCTATTCCATTCGAAGGTGAGCGCCATAATGCACTTGATGACGCTCGTTACCAGGCAAAATACGTTTCAGCTATCTGGCAAAAACTGATCCCGAGTCAGGCTGATTTTTAATGTTCAACCCTAATTGCCGCTAACCGTATATAGTTAGCGGCGGTTATGAGATATAGCTATGAGCAGCTTATTTTTAACCGAAGATGAATTGCTAATATTAACGGGCTGCAAATATGCAAGCCACCAGCGAAAATGGTTAATGGAAAACGAGCTTCCGTTCTATACCAATCGTAGTGGCAAACCGATTGTCAGCCGGGATCTATTTACCTGCAATAAAACTTTACCACCACGCGAGGTAGAGCCGAATTTTGGTGCGATCTGATGGGAAGACGAAGGAAAAATCCTGAGCACGAAAAATTACCTCCAAATGTATACCCAAATAAATATAGTTATGTATGGAAACCAACATCCAGCGAATCTGTAACACTAACCGCCATCAAGGATGGTTTAGCTGCTTTATGGAAAAAGTATGAGGAAACTGTAAATAATCGCGATCGTGCAATGACATTCGGTCGCTTGTGGGAAAAATTCCTCGCCAGCGCCTATTACAGTGACCTCAGTCCAAGAACACAAAAAGATTATCTGCAACATCAAAAAAGTTGCTTGCCGTATTCGGTAAGGTGCCGGCAGATTCCATAAAACCAGAACACATCCGTCGATACATGGACAAGAGAGGGGAACAGAGTAAAACGCAAGCCAACCATGAAGTCCCGCGTTTACAGTTGGGGGTATGAGCGAGGGTACGTGAAGGCTAACCCATGTGCAGGTGTAAGTAAATTCAAGGCCAAAAACCGCGAACGATATGTAACCGACAAAGAATACCAGGCAGTATTAAGCGTTGCACCTCTTCCTGTTTTTATCGCAATGGAAATTGCCTATCTGTGTGCAGCGAGGGTTTCCGATGTGTTATCGCTGAAATGGGAGCAGATTGGAAACGACGGGATCTTTATCCAGCAAGGGAAAACAGGAAAAAAACAGATAAAAGCATGGAGTCCACGATTACAGGCGGCGATCGAAAAAGCAAAACAGTTACCAACATCCGCCTATGTAATCAGCAATCAATACGGCAACCGATATATGTACAAAGGCTTTAACGAAATGTGGGTAGAAGCAAGAAATCGCGCAGGCAAAATTTCAGGTATTTTAACCGACTTCACCTTTCATGATCTGAAGGCGAAAGGAATTTCAGACTATGAAGGAAGCAGTCGGGATAAGCAACTTTTCTCTGGTCACAAAACCGAGGGGCAAGTGCTAATCTATGACAGGAAGGTTAAAGTTTCACCGACACTTGATGTCCCGTTACCTGAAAATATTCCAAGTAATTCCACGTGTGATTTTTGTCACTGACTTAATGATGTATAAGTGATTGAATTTTGGCGGAGAGAGGGGGATTTGAACCCCCGGTGGAGTTGCCCCCACTCCGGTTTTCGAGACCGGTCCGTTCAGCCGCTCCGGCATCTCTCCGTTCAGATGGTTGCCATGATGCCAGGAAATTTGGCATTTTAACAGTCCCTGTCCGTGCAATTTTGTTCAAGTGACGAGTTTGCGAGCAAAACGATGATTAAGTGGCCCTGGAAAGTACAAGAATCAGCACATCAAACTGCCCTTCCCTGGCAGGAAGCACTATCGATCCCCCTTTTAACGTGTCTGACGGAACAGGAACAAAGCAAATTAGTCACTCTTGCCGAACGTTTTTTACAGCAAAAGCGGCTTGTTCCTTTACAGGGCTTTGAACTGGATTCATTAAGAAGCTGCCGGATAGCACTTCTATTTTGCCTACCCGTTCTGGAGTTAGGACTGGAATGGCTGGATGGTTTTCATGAAGTCTTAATTTATCCTGCGCCATTTGTGGTCGATGATGAATGGGAAGACGATATCGGTCTGGTGCATAACCAACGTATTGTTCAGTCAGGTCAGAGCTGGCAGCAAGGGCCTATCGTTTTGAACTGGTTGGATATACAAGATTCTTTTGATGCTTCTGGTTTTAACCTGATTATTCATGAAGTCGCTCATAAGCTGGACACCCGTAACGGCGATCGCGCCAGCGGAGTTCCCTTTATTCCGTTGCGTGAGGTTGCTGGCTGGGAACACGATCTTCATGCTGCAATGAACAACATTCAGGAAGAAATCGAATTGGTTGGCGAGAATGCGGCGAGCATTGATGCTTATGCAGCCAGCGATCCTGCTGAATGTTTTGCCGTACTTTCTGAATATTTCTTTAGCGCCCCAGAACTTTTTGCTCCTCGTTTCCCTTCATTGTGGCAACGTTTCTGCCAATTTTATCAACAAGATCCTTTGCAGAGACTGCATCACGCTAATGATACAGACTCGTTTTCGGCGACGAATGTTCATTAATTAACAACTTTGCATATTAATTAACCAATTGAAATGACTTATGAAATTTAGTGTTGACAGACAAGGTACCGCTAAGTAATATGCGCCCCGTTCACACGATTCCTCTGTAGTTCAGTCGGTAGAACGGCGGACTGTTAATCCGTATGTCACTGGTTCGAGTCCAGTCAGAGGAGCCAAATTCTAAAAATTCGCTTTTTTAGCGCAATGTCACTGACCTTAGTTGAACATTGTTTTTTAACGGATAGCGGGTTTTTAACATCTTAAGCGCCCTCGACCTTTATGGTTGAGGGCGTTTTGCTATGAACGCCATCACCATTTTCCCCTCGATTATAAAACTTGAGTTATTCAGTAGTCTCCCCTCTTGCAACTCACACCCAAAACTGCCTAACGAAAAGTTATTAATTTTCAATCATATTGCTATCAGTATTTACATTTTTTCGCTGTGCTAGAAAGGGCGCATTTATGTTAGCTCGTTCAGGGAAGGTAAGCATGGCTACGAAGAAGAGAAGTGGAGAAGAAATAAATGACCGACAAATATTATGCGGGATGGGAATTAAACTACGCCGCTTAACTGCGGGTATCTGTCTGATAACTCAACTTGCGTTCCCTATGGCTGCGGCAGCACAAGGTGTGGTAAACGCCGCAACCCAACAACCAGTTCCTGCACAAATTGCCATTGCAAATGCCAATACGGTGCCCTACATCCTTGGAGCGCTGGAATCGGCCCAAAGCGTTGCCGAACGTTTCGGTATTTCGGTGGCTGAGTTACGCAAACTCAACCAGTTTCGTACGTTTGCTCGAGGTTTTAATAATGTCCGCCAGGGTGATGAACTGGATGTCCCGGCACAAGTTAGTGAAAAAAAATTAACCCCGCCGCCGGGTAATAGCAGTGACAACCTCGAGCAACAGATAGCCAGTACTTCACAGCAAATCGGGTCTCTGCTCGCCGAAGATATGAACAGCGAGCAAGCGGCAAATATGGCGCGTGGATGGGCCTCTTCTCAGGCTTCAGGCGCAATGACAGACTGGTTAAGCCGCTTCGGTACCGCAAGAATCACGCTGGGCGTGGATGAAGATTTTAGCCTGAAGAACTCCCAGTTCGATTTTCTCCATCCGTGGTATGAAACGCCTGATAATCTCTTTTTCAGTCAGCATACTCTCCATCGTACTGACGAGCGTACGCAGATTAACAACGGCTTAGGTTGGCGTCATTTCACTCCCACATGGATGTCAGGCATCAACTTCTTTTTCGACCACGATCTTAGCCGTTACCACTCCCGCGCCGGCATTGGCGCGGAGTACTGGCGCGACTATCTAAAATTAAGCAGTAACGGCTATTTGCGACTGACCAACTGGCGCAGCGCACCTGAACTGGACAACGATTATGAAGCACGCCCGGCCAATGGCTGGGATGTACGCGCAGAAAGCTGGCTACCCGCCTGGCCGCACCTTGGCGGTAAACTGGTCTATGAACAGTATTATGGCGATGAAGTGGCCCTGTTCGATAAAGACGATCGGCAAAGTAATCCTCATGCCATAACCGCTGGACTTAACTATACCCCCTTCCCGCTGATGACCTTCAGCGCGGAGCAACGCTAGGGTAAACAGGGCGAAAATGACACCCGTTTTGCCGTCGATTTTACCTGGCAACCTGGCAGCGCAATGCAGAAACAGCTTGACCCGAATGAAGTCGCTGCACGGCGTAGCCTTGCAGGCAGCCGTTATGATCTGGTGGATCGCAACAACAATATCGTTCTGGAATATCGCAAAAAAGAACTGGTTCGCCTGACCCTGACAGACCCCGTGACAGGGATGAACCGCCCCGGGAATCCTGGAGACTAAACTCCCTGAGAAAGAGGTAAACAGGATGACTAAAAATACTCGTTTTTCCCCCGAAGTCCGTCAGAGGGCGATTCGTATGGTTCTGGAAAGTCAGGGCGAATATGACTCACAGTGGGCGGCAATTTGTTCCATTGCCCCAAAGATTGGCTGTACACCGGAGACTCTGCGTGTCTGGGTACGCCAGCATGAGCGGGATACCGGAGGCGGTGATGGCGGGCTCACCACCGCTGAACGTCAGCGTCTGAAAGAGCTGGAACGTGAAAATCGTGAACTGCGCCGCAGTAACGATATCCTTCGCCAGGCTTCCGCTTATTTTGCGAAGGCGGAGTTCG
>NZ_MIIV01000111.1:0-102862 GCF_001743015.1 Shigella sp. FC1567 | reverse complement strand
TCAATCATCTGTACTCCAATGACTAGTCTAAAAACTAGTATTAAGACTATCACTTATTTAAGTGATACTGGTTGTCTGGAGATTCAGGGGGCCAGTCTAAGCAGTGACAAAGGGATGCCAGCGTTTTTCAAACAGAATATGAGCGATCCCGGTTCGGCGCGGCGGTAAGGTCGCGACTTTGAGTTTTGGCTTCTTCAACTCTTTCATCACCACCCAGAGCGTTATCACCAGCAAAACGGCAACCAACGGCCACACAGACAAATTAAAAGTCTCAGCAATAGAGTTATGTTCAGTACTGTAGTGCTGCAAGGTTTGATTTAAACCACTGGCATGTGGAGAACGCATCACCGCACTCATCACCATATAAGTGAAAAGCGCGATCCAACTGCCGATCAATCCCTCACCCGCGCGATACCAGGTCCCGGTGGCACATCCACCCGCCAGAACAATTCCCAGCCCGAAGATATACCCACCTATAACAGTACCAGGCCACGGGAACGCCCCGGCTTCGTAAGTCAGTAGGCCCGCCTAAATTAACGCAAAAACCCCCACACTTTGTACCGAAATTGCAATCAGCAAGGCGTAAAACATGCGATTATTTTTCGCGATATACATATCGCGAAAACCACCAGTCAGGCAAAAAACGCCCACGCTGCATGACAAATCCCAGCAGAGCACCACAAATTAGCCCGCTTAATATCATTGAAAACATAAATTAATTAACCAGATGAATGTTAATGAGGAAATTATTCATGACTGGTGGAATGCAGACCAATAACCAAATTCTCTAAATTAGAACAAATGGTTCTTAATGAGGATTTCGATAAAAAAGAATAAAAAAACCGGAGCCAAATATTCATTCGACTCCGGTTGATTATTAGAAAAGATGATTATGCTACGTCTTCGTACTGCGGAACCGGGTTACGGAAGCTCTTGGTGACGCAAGCCAGGTAAATCAGACCGATAGCAGCCCAGATCAGACCCAGAACCATTGAGCTTTCTTCCAGGTTAACCCACAGCGCACCAACGGTCAGCGCACCACACATCGGCAGGAACAGATACTGGAAGTGATCTTTCAGCGTCTTATTACGCTTCTCACGGATCCAGAACTGCGAGATGACCGACAGGTTAACGAAGGTGAACGCCACCAGCGCACCAAAGTTAATCAGCGCCGTTGCCATTACCAGGTCGAAGTTGATTGCCAGCAGGGCAATCGCGCCAACCAGGATGATGTTCATCGCCGGAGTACGCCATTTCGGGTGTACATAACCGAAGAAGCTTTTCGGGAATACGCCGTCACGACCCATTACGTACATCAGACGCGCTACGCCTGCATGCGCCGCCATACCGGACGCCAGTACGGTAATGGTGGAGAAGATCAGCGCGCCAACCTGGAACGCTTTACCCGCAACGTACAGCATGATTTCAGGCTGTGACGCATCCGGATCTTTAAAGCGAGAGATATCCGGGAAGTACAGCTGCAGGAAGTAAGTTGCAAAGATGAAGATCATGCCGCCGATCAGCGCGGTCAGGAAAATCGCACGCGGGATCACGCGCTCTGCATCTTTGGTTTCTTCCGACAGGTTGCTGATGCCGTCAAAGCCGGTAAAGGAGAAGCACAGGATTGTCGCCCCGGTAATCATCGGGATAACATGCGCATCGCCAGACCAGAATGGACGAGTGCTCGCCAGCGTACCAGCGCCTTCACCTTCAAATACGCCATAAACAACCATGCCCAGAATCACCGCGATCAGCACCACCTGCAACACGACGATTACAGTGTTGAAGTTCGCTACGGATTTCAGACTACGCAGGTTAAAGGCGGTCATGAAGGCCACCAACGCCACCACAAACATCCACGATGGGATGGAAGGCACCAGAGCTTCAAAATAGATTTTCGCCAGCAGAATGTTGATCATCGGCGCGAACAGATAGTCGAGCAGAGAAGACCAACCCACCATAAAGCCGACAGTCGGGCTAATGGATTTCTGGGCGTAAGTGTATGCAGAGCCAGCAGAAGGATAGCGGCGAACCAGCTTCCCGTAGCTCAGAGCCGTAAACAGGATCGCAATCAATGCGAACGCATAGGCTGTCGGCACATGACCATCCGTGAGGCCTGAAACGATACCAAAAGTATCAAACAGCGTCATCGGCTGCATATAGGCAAGACCCATCATTACAACCGGAACTAACGTAAGCGTTTTACGCAATTCCACGCGAGAGGTGTTTGGAGTAACGTTATGCGACATGGTCATTCTCCTTTACGGTGATAACCGTCGCGTAAGCAAAAAATTGCCCCATTTTTTTGGATTCCTCAGCGACAACAACTGTCGATTTTTAGTAAATATCTATCCGGTACGAAGCCCGGCCTCTTGGTATGAATGATTGGTTTGAAGCAAAAAATAACCGACGCTGATGAAACGTCGGTTTTTAGTCATTTTTTGACAGCGGCGCATTGTGCCTAAATGGGGGGGAAATGACAAGAGAATGAGAGGCTTGTCATAATAATTTTTCTTTAAATGGCTGATTTTCCGTCATCAGATTTTGCATAAACACCGGCGATCGCACTATTTGCTAAAATTTCATCCCGCCACCAGCCACTGGCAAGTCCTGCGGTCTGTTCATTCCAGCCAATCCAGACGGGTTCAAAGAGAGTTTGGGCGACCACTTTCTTCTCGATTAACGCGCCACTATCGAGAAAATGTTGCGCCAGATAACGGGGTAAATAGCCGCAGCCGAGGCCGCTAATTTGCAGCTCCAGCTTGGTTTTAAAATCGAAAACGGTAATGGCTTCTTGTTCGTCGAGAAGTTGTGAGGCCGTAGAAGCGCCTGCCTGCGCAGTATCCCCCACCACAATCGCCCGATATCGCTTAATAATACGACGATTTAACGGCTCTTCTTCCAGGGCTAACGGATGATGAGGCGCGACCGCAAAGACTTGTTCCAGATCGCCCAACCGTGAAAAACCAAACTCACTGGAAGATGGTGGCTCATGCATCGCGCCAACAATAATATCCGCTCGCCCCTGAGTCAGGGCATCCCATGAACCACCCAGTACGCCATTGATAAACTTCAGGCGCGTCACGCTATGATGTTGATAAAAAGCTTCAATCAGTGGCGCTAGCAGAGAAAAAGGAAACGTGTCGTCCACGCCAATCACCAGCTCGTTTTCCCAGCCTTCATGCAGTTTGATCGCCTGCTTTTCCAGTTCCCGCACGGTATGCAGAACTTCCCGCCCTTTCTCTAATAACATTTTTCCGGTGCGGGTGAATTTAGCGCGGTGACCGCTACGATCAAGCAATTGAATATTAAGGTCGCTTTCCAGCTTGTGAACGGTGTAACTCAGAGCGGACGGCGTCTTGTAGAGTTTGGCCGACGCCGCCGCAAAACTGCCTTCTTTTTCTAAGGCATCGAGGATCATCAACACATCCAGCAGTGGTTTCATACACGCCCCCTTGCAGTGTATGCGGCGTCCTGCTGGCGTGATCGTTTACTCCAGCGGCATTACCAGCGGATCGGGATACTGGTATTCAAATCCCAGTTCATTACAAATCCGACTGCCATCAATAATCTTACCTTTGCCGCTGTCCAGACTATTTCTGAACTGCGGAGGTTCCAGCCCCAGTAAACGGGCCATCTGCGGATAGAAAACATTACGCGCAGGGTGAGCTGGCGCACATATATTATAGATGTGTCCGCCTTTAGGTGCCTGTAACAACAGAGTGATAGCGCCAATAACATCTTCTAAATGGACTAAATTAACACCATGTTCACCATCAGGCGCGGTTTTTCCGGCAAAGAAGCGTCCGGGATGACGCCCCGGTCCGACCAGGCCCGCAAGACGCAGAATATCGACCGAAGTACCGGGTAAATTGTGCAGCCAGTCTTCGAGTTCTTCTAATACTCGTCCACTGTTGGTTACCGGATTACGCGGGGTAGTTTCTTTCACCATGCCTTGCGCATCGCCATAGACAGATGTTGAGCTGGTAAAAATAATTCGGGGAATACGATGGGCCAGCGCGCTATCCACTAACTCTTGTACCGCTTGTAAATAGAACTCATCGCCGGAGCCGCTACGACGTGCCGGAAGCGTAATGACCAGTGCATCGGCATCCATCAGGGCATCCAGATCGTCAGAATCGCAAACTAACTCAGGCTCCATGCGAAGCAGATAGCTATCAATGCCACTCATTCGGGCCGCTTCGACACCATCTTGTGTGGTTTTACTCCCGGTGACTTGCCAGCCTCGCGCTGAAAGTGACATCGCCAGCGGCATGCCTAACCACCCTAACCCGACAATTGCGACCTTTTTCATCCGTTATCTCCTGATACACCTTAGATCTATAAGGCTACGCTAGCGTATCAAAACTGACAATTCATTCTATGAATGAATCTGTTCAATAATGATAACGACATGCTGCAATGAGCAGTGAATCGTCGGTAACCGCGTATACCAGACGGTGCTCCTCTGTAATGCGTCGGGACTAGAAACCTGACAAATTATGTTTCAGGGGTTCTGGCTTCCCCTTACCTTCAAATGGCGTTCTGCGGGTATCTTTGATAAGTTCATTGATCTTTTTAACAATTCGCTTATCTGTTTCCTGCCAGTACAGATAATCATCCCATGATTCCTCAGACCAGATTAGTTTCACTCAATAATGTCCTTTTCTGTTCCTTTGCCTGATTTCAGGCTATCGATTGAGTCCATCAATCTCCGGGCGTTAGCGGGGGAACGCAGTAGATAAGCCGTCTCTTCCAGCGAGTTGTATTCTTCGAGTGACATCAGAACACAAGCCTCTCCATTCTGACGAGTAATAAGGATCGGGGCATGATCTTCAACGGCTTTCATCATTGTTGCCGACAAATTCTGACGCGCTTCGCTGTAGCTAATTGTACGCATGTCAATCTCCTCTTTTGTACAGTTCATTGTACAATGATGGGCGTTAATTAACTATTTATTAATTAGTTTGTAGATCAAGGTATTGTCAGTGAGACGAAAATCCAGGCTTCGCTATTTTTGGTGCCGTCAGCTTAGAGGACAGTCCTCTTAGCCCCCTCCTTTCCCCGCTCATTCATTAAACAAATCCATCGCCATAGAATATATAAAAAAGCCCTTGCTTTCTAACGTGAAAGTGGTTTAGGTTAAAAGACATCAGTTGAATAAACATTCACAGAGACTTTTATGACACGCGTTCAATTTAAACACCACCATCATCACCATCATCCTGACTAGTCTTTCAGGCGATGTGTGCTGGAAGACATTCAGATCTTCCAGTGGTGCATGAACGCATGAGAAAGCCCCCGGAAGATCACCTTCCGGGGGCTTTTTTATTGCGCGGTTGATAACGGTTCAGACAGGTTTAAAGAGGAATAAGAAAATGACAGACAACACTCGTTTACGCATAGCTATGCAGAAATCCGGCCGTTTAAGTGATGACTCACGCGAATTGCTGGCGCGCTGTGGCATTAAAATCAATCTTCACACCCAGCGCCTGATCGCGATGGCAGAAAACATGCCGATTGATATTCTGCGCGTGCGTGACGACGACATTCCCGGTCTGGTAATGGACGGCGTGGTTGACCTCGGGATTATCGGCGAAAACGTGCTGGAAGAAGAGCTGCTTAACCGCCGCGCCCAGGGTGAAGATCCACGCTACTTTACCCTGCGTCGTCTGGATTTCGGCGGCTGCCGACTTTCACTGGCAACGCCGGTTGATGAAGCCTGGGATGGCCCGCTCTCCTTAAACGGTAAACGTATCGCCACCTCTTATCCTCACCTGCTCAAGCGTTATCTCGACCAGAAAGGTATCTCTTTTAAATCCTGCTTACTGAACGGTTCTGTTGAAGTCGCCCCGCGTGCCGGACTGGCGGATGCGATTTGCGATCTGGTTTCCACCGGTGCCACGCTGGAAGCTAACGGCCTGCGCGAAGTCGAAGTTATCTATCGCTCGAAAGCCTGCCTGATACAACGCGATGGCGAAATGGAAGAATCCAAACAGCAACTGATCGACAAACTGCTGACCCGTATTCAGGGTGTTATCCAGGCGCGTGAATCAAAATACATCATGATGCACGCACCGACCGAACGTCTGGATGAAGTCATCGCCCTGCTGCCAGGTGCCGAACGCCCAACTATTCTACCGCTGGCGGGTGATCAACAGCGCGTAGCGATGCACATGGTCAGTAGCGAAACCCTGTTCTGGGAAACGATGGAAAAACTGAAAGCGCTGGGTGCCAGTTCAATCCTGGTCCTGCCGATTGAGAAGATGATGGAGTGATCGCCATGAGCTTTAACACAATCATTGACTGGAATAGCTGTACTGCGGAGCAACAACGCCAGCTGTTAATGCGCCCGGCGATCTCCGCTTCTGAAAGCATTACCCGCACTGTTAACGATATTCTCGATAACGTGAAAGCACGCGGCGATGAGGCCCTGCGGGAATACAGCGCGAAGTTTGATAAAACCACGGTTACCGCACTGAAGGTGTCTGCTGAGGAAATTGCCGCCGCTAGCGAACGCCTGAGCGACGAGCTAAAACAGGCGATGGCGGTGGCAGTGAAGAATATTGAAACCTTCCACACTGCGCAAAAACTGCCGCCGGTAGATGTAGAAACGCAGCCAGGCGTGCGTTGCCAGCAGGTCACGCGCCCGGTCGCTTCAGTTGGGTTGTATATTCCTGGCGGCTCCGCCCCGCTCTTCTCAACGGTATTAATGCTGGCGACTCCGGCGCGTATTGCGGGCTGTAAAAAAAGTGGTGCTGTGCTCACCGCCGCCGATTGCCGATGAGATCCTTTATGCGGCGCAGCTGTGCGGTGTGCAGGACGTGTTTAACGTCGGCGGCGCACAGGCCATTGCCGCACTGGCGTTTGGTACGGAATCTGTGCCGAAAGTGGACAAAATCTTCGGGCCGGGCAACGCCTTTGTCACCGAAGCGAAACGTCAGGTGAGCCAGCGTCTGGACGGTGCGGCGATCGATATGCCCGCAGGCCCGTCGGAAGTGTTGGTCATTGCCGACAGTGGCGCAACGCCGGATTTCGTGGCTTCTGATTTGCTTTCTCAGGCTGAACACGGCCCGGACTCACAGGTGATTTTACTGACGCCCGCTGCTGATATGGCGCGTCGCGTTGCCGAGGCTGTCGAACGCCAGCTGGCAGAACTGCCGCGTGCTGAAACCGCCCGTCAGGCACTGAACGCCAGCCGCCTGATCGTGACTAAAGATTTAGCGCAGTGCGTAGAGATCTCCAACCAGTACGGCCCGGAGCACCTGATCATCCAGACCCGCAACGCCCGCGATCTGGTCGATGGCATTACCAGTGCCGGTTCGGTATTTCTTGGTGACTGGTCACTGGAATCGGCAGGTGATTACGCCTCCGGCACCAACCACGTTCTGCCGACTTACGGTTACACCGCCACCTGTTCCAGCCTCGGGCTGGCAGATTTCCAGAAGCGCATGACCGTGCAGGAACTGTCGAAAGAAGGTTTCTCCGCGCTGGCTTCGACCATTGAAACATTGGCCGCCGCCGAGCGCCTGACCGCCCATAAAAATGCCGTTACTTTACGTGTTAACGCCCTTAAGGAGCAAGCATGAGCATCGTGACTATTACCGATTTAGCGCGTGAAAACGTGCGCAACCTGACGCCGTATCAGTCGGCGCGTCGTCTGGGCGGTAACGGCGATGTCTGGCTGAACGCCAACGAATATCCCACAGCCGTGGAATTTCAGCTTACTCAGCAAACGCTCAACCGCTACCCGGAATGTCAGCCGAAAGCGGTGATTGAAAATTACGCGCAATATGCAGGCGTAAAACCGGAACAGGTGCTGGTCAGCCGTGGCGCGGACGAAGGTATTGAACTACTGATTCGCGCTTTTTGCGAACCGGGTAAAGACGCCATCCTCTACTGCCCGCCAACGTACGGCATGTACGGCGTCAGCGCCGAAACCATTGGCGTCGAGTGCCGCACAGTGCCGACGCTGGACAACTGGCAACTGGATTTACAGGGCATTTCCGACAAGCTGGAAGGCGTAAAAGTGGTCTATGTTTGCAGCCCCAACAACCCGACCGGGCAACTGATCAATCCGCAGGATTTTCGCACTCTGCTGGAGTTAACCCGCGGTAAAGCGATTGTGGTTGCCGATGAAGCCTATATCGAGTTTTGCCCGCAGGCATCGCTGGCTGGCTGGCTGGCGGAATATCCGCACCTGGCTATTTTGCGCACACTGTCGAAAGCTTTTGCTCTGGCGGGCCTTCGTTGCGGATTTACGCTGGCAAACGAAGAAGTCATCAACCTGCTGATGAAAGTGATTGCCCCCTACCCGCTCTCGACGCCGGTTGCCGACATTGCGGCCCAGGCGTTAAGCCCGCAGGGGATCGTCGCCATGCGTGAGCGGGTGGCGCAAATTATTGCAGAACGCGAATGCCTGATTGCCGCACTGAAAGAGATCCCCTGCGTGGAGCAGGTTTTCGACTCTGAAACCAACTACATTCTGGCGCGCTTTAAAGCCTCCAGTGCAGTGTTTAAATCTTTGTGGGATCAGGGCATTATCTTACGTGATCAGAATAAACAACCCTCTTTAAGCGGCTGCCTGCGAATTACCGTCGGAACCCGTGAAGAAAGCCAGCGCGTCATTGACGCCTTACGTGCGGAGCAAGTTTAATGAGTCAGAAGTATCTTTTTATCGATCGCGATGGAACCCTGATTAGCGAACCGCCGAGTGATTTTCAGGTGGATCGTTTTGACAAACTCGCCTTTGAACCGGGCGTGATCCCGGAACTGCTGAAGCTGCAAAAAGCGGGCTACAAACTGGTGATGATCACTAATCAGGATGGTCTTGGAACACAAAGTTTCCCGCAGGCGGATTTTGATGGCCCGCACAACCTGATGATGCAGATCTTCACCTCGCAAGGCGTGCAGTTTGATGAAGTGCTGATTTGCCCGCACCTGCCCGCCGATGAATGCGACTGCCGTAAGCCGAAAGTAAAACTGGTGGAGCGTTATCTCGCTGAGCAAGCGATAGATCGCGCCAACAGTTATGTGATTGGCGATCGCGCGACCGATATTCAACTAGCAGAAAACATGGGCATTACTGGTTTACGCTACGACCGCGAAACCCTGAACTGGCCGATGATTGGCGAGCAACTTACCAAACGAGACCGTTACGCCCATGTAGTGCGCAACACCAAAGAGACGCAGATTGACGTTCAGGTGTGGCTGGATCGCGAAGGTGGCAGCAAGATTAACACCGGCGTTGGCTTCTTTGATCATATGCTGGATCAGATCGCCACCCACGGCGGTTTCCGCATGGAAATCAACGTCAAAGGCGACCTCTATATCGACGATCACCACACCGTCGAAGATACCGGCCTGGCGCTGGGTGAAGCGTTAAAAATTGCCCTCGGCGATAAACGCGGTATTTGTCGCTTTGGTTTTGTGCTGCCGATGGACGAATGCCTTGCCCGCTGCGCACTGGATATCTCTGGTCGCCCGCACCTGGAATATAAAGCTGAATTTACCTACCAGCGCGTGGGCGATCTCAGCACCGAGATGATCGAGCACTTCTTCCGTTCGCTCTCTTACACCATGGGCGTGACCCTGCACCTGAAAACCAAAGGTAAAAACGATCACCACCGTGTAGAGAGCCTGTTCAAAGCTTTTGGTCGCACCCTGCGCCAGGCCATCCGCGTGGAAGGCGATACCCTGCCCTCGTCGAAAGGAGTGCTGTAATGAACGTGGTGATCCTTGATACTGGCTGCGCCAACCTGAACTCGGTGAAGTCTGCCATTGCGCGCCACGGTTATGAACCCAAAGTCAGCCGTGACCCGGACGTCGTGTTGCTGGCCGATAAACTATTTTTACCCGGCGTTGGCACCGCACAAGCAGCGATGGATCAGGTGCGTGAGCGCGAGCTGTTTGATCTCATCAAAGCCTGTACCCAACCGGTGCTAGGCATCTGCTTAGGGATGCAACTGCTGGGGCGGCGCAGCGAAGAGAGCAACGGCGTCGATTTGCTGGGCATCATCGACGAAGACGTGCCGAAAATGACCGACTTTGGTCTACCGCTGCCCCATATGGGCTGGAACCGCGTTTACCCGCAGGCAGGCAACCGCCTGTTTCAGGGGATTGAAGACGGCGCGTACTTTTACTTTGTTCACAGCTACGCAATGCCAGTCAATCCGTGGACCATCGCCCAGTGTAATTACGGCGAACCGTTCACCGCGGCGGTACAAAAAGATAACTTCTACGGCGTGCAGTTCCACCCGGAGCGTTCTGGTGCCGCTGGCGCTAAGTTGCTGAAAAACTTCCTGGAGATGTGATGATTATTCCGGCATTAGATTTAATCGACGGCACCGTGGTGCGTCTCCATCAGGGCGATTACGGCAAACAGCGCGATTACGGTAACGACCCGCTGCCGCGCTTACAGGATTACGCCACGCAGGGTGCCGAAGTGTTGCATCTGGTGGATCTGACCGGGGCAAAAGATCCAGCAAAACGTCAAATCCCGTTGATTAAAACCCTGGTCGCGGGCGTTAACGTTCCGGTGCAGGTTGGCGGCGGCGTGCGTAGCGAAGAAGACGTGGCGGCGTTACTGGAAGCGGGCGTTGCGCGCGTGGTGGTCGGCTCCACCGCGGTGAAATCACCAGAAATGGTGAAAGGCTGGTTTGAACGTTTCGGTGCCGATGCCTTAGTGCTGGCGCTGGATGTCCGTATTGACGAGCAAGGCAACAAGCAGGTGGCAGTCAGCGGCTGGCAAGAGAACTCGGGCGTTTCACTGGAACAACTGGTGGAAACCTATCTGCCCGTCGGCCTGAAACATGTGCTGTGTACCGATATCTCGCGCGACGGCACGCTGGCAGGTTCTAACGTCTCTTTATATGAAGAAGTGTGCGCCAGATATCCGCAGGTGGCATTTCAGTCATCCGGCGGCATTGGCGACATTAACGATGTTGCTGCCCTGCGTGGCACTGGCGTGCGCGGCGTAATAGTTGGTCGGGCATTATTGGAAGGTAAATTCACCGTGAAGGAGGCCATCGCATGCTGGCAAAACGCATAATTCCGTGTCTCGACGTTCGTGATGGTCAGGTGGTGAAAGGCGTACAGTTTCGCAACCATGAAATCATTGGCGATATCGTGCCGCTGGCAAAACGCTACGCCGAAGAAGGTGCAGACGAACTGGTGTTCTACGATATCACCGCTTCCAGCGATGGCCGTGTGGTAGATAAAAGCTGGGTATCTCGCGTGGCGGAAGTGATCGACATTCCGTTCTGCGTGGCGGGTGGGATTAAGTCTCTGGAAGATGCCGCGAAAATTCTTTCCTTTGGCGCGGATAAAATTTCCATCAACTCGCCTGCGCTGGCGGATCCGACGTTAATTACTCGCCTGGCGGATCGTTTTGGCGTGCAGTGTATTGTGGTGGGTATTGATACCTGGTACGACGCTGAAACCGGTAAATATCATGTGAATCAATATACCGGCGATGAAAGCCGCACCCGCGTCACTCAGTGGGAAACGCTCGACTGGGTACAGGAAGTGCAAAAACGCGGTGCCGGAGAAGTCGTCCTCAACATGATGAATCAGGACGGCGTGCGTAACGGTTACGACCTCGAACAACTGAAAAAAGTGCGTGAAGTTTGCCACGTCCCGCTAATTGCCTCCGGTGGCGCGGGCACCATGGAACACTTCCTCGAAGCCTTCCGTGATGCCGACGTTGACGGCGCGCTGGCAGCTTCCGTATTCCACAAACAAATAATCAATATTGGTGAATTAAAAGCGTACCTGGCAACACAGGGCGTGGAGATCAGGATATGTTAACAGAACAACAACGTCGCGAACTGGACTGGGAAAAAACCGACGGACTTATGCCGGTGATTGTGCAACACGCGGTATCCGGCGAAGTGTTAATGCTGGGCTATATGAACCCGGAAGCCTTAGACAAAACCATAGAAAGCGGCAAAGTCGCCTTCTTCTCGCGCACTAAACAGCGACTGTGGACCAAAGGCGAAACGTCGGGCAATTTCCTCAATGTGGTGAGTATTGCACCGGACTGCGACAACGACACGTTACTGTTACTGGTGAATCCTATCGGACCAACCTGCCATAAAGGCACCAGCAGCTGCTTCGGCGACACCGCTCACCAGTGGCTGTTCCTGTATCAACTGGAACAACTGCTCGCCGAACGCAAATCTGCCGACCCGGAAACCTCCTACACCGCCAAACTGTATGCCAGCGGCACCAAACGCATTGCGCAGAAAGTGGGCGAAGAAGGCGTGGAAACCGCACTGGCAGCGACAGTACATGACCGCTTTGAGCTCACCAACGAGGCGTCTGATTTGATGTATCACCTGCTGGTGCTGTTGCAGGATCAGGATCTGGACTTAACGACGGTGATTGAGAACCTGCGTAAACGGCATCAGTGAGTTGCGGGGTAAGCGGATGCGATATTGTTGTAGCATCCGGAAAAAAAAACGGGCAAGGTGTCACCACCCTGCCCCTTTTCTTTAAAACCGAAAAGATTACTTCGCGTTGTAATTACGCAGAGCGTTACGCCCCAAGACAATCCCCGCGCCAACCATGCCGCCCAGCAGCACCGCCAGAATCAAGGTAATTGCCTTTTTCGGGCTATCGCGACGAATAGGTAACGTCGGTTTCATTACATAGCGGTAAGCATGAATATCAAGTTTATCAACGTCAAGATTGTCGATATCCAGCAGGTTTTGACGAGTCTGATAGTAGTTTGGTGAGAACACCAACGGACGAGTCGCTTCATGCTTAATCATCGACTCCAGCGCTTCGCTCCCCAAAAGGAACAACGTATCTTGTGTCACATCTTCAGTCTGCTGAACCTGTGGCTTTGTCACCTGCGCCTGATTCGCATACTGCAACGCTTCCTGAATCTGACGGATACGCAGATCTTTCTGCTCCTGCGCAACTACTTCCTGAGTTTTCAGAGAATCCTGCAAGTTTTTCATACGCAGCGCGATGTTGTCTTTCAGGTCTTTTCCCAGTTCTTCATTTACCTGGTCGTCAACTTGCTGGATATACTTCGCCAGCTGCTTCTGAGCACCTTCAGGTGTTTCACCAACATAAGACACCGCTAAAGGTAATGACTGATTTTTGACGGTAGGCTCAATGGTCAGCTTTTCTGCTTCTTCCTGGTTATCCAGCGTTTCCGCTAATGCTGAGAATGCAGTGCTGTAACGTCCGATAAGTGAAGCCTGAATGTCGGAGACTTTCGGTACAGCCGATCCGTAGATCACATTCATCGCGTTGGTATAACCAGCGATTTGCCCCACATCAGGTTGAGTAACGATAGCTGTGGAAGTCCACTTTTCTTTGGCAACGGCCAGATACCCTATAGCCAGGGCAATAGCAACAATGACAGAGATGATAATTGTCATCTTGCCACGCCACAACTGCACCAGTAAATCAATCAAATCAATCTGTTCCGGATCATGGTTTTGCCCAGAAACATTATTATTTTCTACTCTCATCATTACCCTAACGGACGAAATAATTTTAAGTCGCCATAGTTTAGCGATAATCGCCATGAATGCTATAGGATAAATGATAAAAATAATGAATTATTACAAAGGGAACATAAGAGAATCAGGGCGAAAATCGCCATGATAACAGGATGTTAGTCACTGCCAAAGAGATCGCGGGTGTAGACTTTGTCTGCCACATCCTTAAGCTCTTCTGCCATACGGTTGGAGATAATGACGTCGGCTTGTATAGTCAGCTTAGAACAGCTTTGATTGTAAAATGAGCACGTTACCAGAAAAAACAGCCAAGTTTAGAACTGATACCGATTATCTTTTTTTCTTGTCTAACGGTATAATTTAACTTTCAGTTATGCCAGATG
This sequence comes from Shigella sp. FC1567, assembly GCF_001743015.1. Taxonomy (NCBI): domain Bacteria; kingdom Pseudomonadati; phylum Pseudomonadota; class Gammaproteobacteria; order Enterobacterales; family Enterobacteriaceae; genus Shigella; species Shigella sp. FC1567. The sequence continues at coordinate 89,004 of NZ_MIIV01000111.1, read as the reverse complement.
AAGATTGGCTATATTCTAGCCTGAGCGAGGATTATAAATGAAATTTCTGGTTACGGGAGCTGCTGGCTTTATCGGTTTCTATCTAAGTAAACGGCTTCTTGCAGCTGGTCATCAGGTTGTAGGCATTGACAACTTAAATGATTATTACGATGTCAACCTCAAACAAGCACGACTTGATTTACTCAAGCACGACAACTTCAGTTTTTATAAAATTGACCTGGCCGATCGTGAGAAAATGGCGGCACTGTTTGCAGACGAGCGGTTCGAACGCGTAATAAACCTCGCTGCGCAAGCCGGTGTACGTTACTCTCTTGAAAATCCCAATGCATATGCAGATGCAAACCTGATTGGATTCCTGAACATACTAGAAGGATGTCGCCATAATAATGTTCAGCATCTACTTTACGCTTCCTCCAGTTCTGTTTATGGCATGAACCGCAAGATGCCTTTCTCTACAGATGACTCTGTAGATCATCCTGTTTCGCTTTATGCAGCAACTAAAAAAGCGAATGAACTCATGGCCCATACATATTCTCATTTGTATGGCTTACCGACCACAGGGCTGCGTTTCTTTACGGTTTATGGTCCATGGGGACGTCCGGATATGGCATTATTTAAATTCACTAAAGCCATGCTGGAAGGTAAAAGCATTGATGTTTACAACTTCGGCAAAATGAAGCGTGACTTTACTTACATTGATGATATTGCCGAAGCTATTATTCGCTTACAGGATGTTATTCCAGAAAAAAACCCACAGTGGGCTGTAGAAACAGGCTCGCCTGCAACAAGTTCAGCACCATATCGTGTCTATAACATTGGTAATAGTTCGCCTGTGGAGTTGATGGACTATATCAATGCGTTAGAAGAGGCTCTGGGTATTGAAGCCAACAAAAATATGATGCCTCTCCAACCCGGTGATGTACTGGAAACCAGTGCTGATACAAAAGCACTGTATGACGTAATAGGATTCAAACCTGAAACGTCAGTTAAAGAAGGGGTAAAGAACTTTGTAGAATGGTATCGTAACTTCTATAAAGTTTGATTTTACAAAACCATAAGAAAAGGCCCTAATTTATTAGGGCTTTTCTTAGAATGAAACAAAATAATTAATCATTGCCAAACAAGTCGCGCGTATAAACTTTATCTGCTACATCAGCCAGATCGGCAGACATACGGTTAGAAATAATAACATCAGCTTCTTGTTTGAACGCATCCAGATCACGTACCACGCGCGACCGGAAAAAATCGTCCTCTTTCATAGCTGGCTCATAAACGATTACAGGCACACCTTTCGCCTTGATTCGCTTCATAATACCCTGAATCGAGGAAGCACGAAAATTGTCTGAACCATTCTTCATAATCAAACGATAGACGCCAACAACTTTCGGTTTACGTGCAAGGATAGAATCGGCAATAAAATCTTTGCGCGTGCGGTTGGCGTCAACAATTGCCGAGATCAGGTTATTCGGCACAGACTGGTAATTTGCCAGTAACTGCTTAGTATCTTTCGGCAGACAATAACCACCATAACCGAATGACGGGTTGTTGTAGTGATTACCGATACGCGGGTCAAGGCATACGCCCTCAATAATCTGGCGTGAATTAAGTCCCAGGCTTTCAGCATAACTATCAAGTTCATTGAAATACGCTACACGCATCGCCAGATAAGTGTTCGCAAAAAGTTTAATCGCCTCAGCCTCGGTTGAGTCAGTAAACAATGTTGGTATGTCTTGCTTAATGGCGCCTTCCTGTAATAACGCAGCAAAACGTTTAGCGCGTTCAGACTGCTCGCCAATCACAATGCGTGATGGGTGTAAGTTATCATAAAGTGCTTTACCTTCACGCAAAAACTCAGGCGAAAAGATCACATTTTCAATACCAAAACGTTCTTTAATGGACTCTGTAAAACCAACAGGGATAGTTGATTTTATAATCATTACCGCGTTGGGATTAATTTCTGTCACATCACGAATGACCGCTTCCACGCTTGAGGTATTAAAATAATTTGTTTTCGGATCATAATCGGTAGGTGTGGCAATAATAACGTAATCGGCATTTTTATACGCGTCATACTTATCTGTCGTAGCGCGGAAATTGAGATCTTTAGTCGCCAGATACTCTTCAATCTCCTTATCAACAAGCGGTGACTGCCTCTTGTTAAGCATGTCCACTTTGGCCTGAACGATATCCAGTGCAACCACTTCGTGGTTTTGCGCAATCAGAATACCATTTGAAAGACCAACATAACCTGTTCCTGAAATTGTTATTTTCATTAGCTCTGACTTCTTCCGGTTAAACATTTAGAGTGGTCATTAATCCACCACCACAGCTTCATCTACTGCGGGATTTTTAACGCTGATGTAGATGAACTGTCAAGGCAGCGATCCTGCTGTGCGGCGCTGTATTATATCGCGTTTTTAACTATAAATTATAAAAAAAGGCCCTAACCTGCCGCTTTGTATAATAAAAAAGCCCGGAGGGTTTCTCCGGGCCTTGCTTTGATTAATTGATTTAAATCAGATTAATCCAGCCATTCGGTATGGAACACACCTTCTTTATCAATGCGCTTATAAGTATGCGCACCGAAATAGTCACGCTGTGCCTGGATCAGGTTCGCAGGCAGAACAGCGGCACGGTAGCTGTCATAATAGGCAACCGCAGCGGCGAAGGTCGGAACCGGGATACCGTTCTGTACTGCATAAGCAACGACATCACGCAGCGCCTGCTGGTAATCATCGGCAATTTGTTTAAAGTACGGAGCCAGCAGCAGGTTAGCGATCTGCGGATTTTCGGCATATGCATCAGTGATTTTTTGCAGGAACTGCGCACGGATGATGCAGCCAGCACGGAAAATCTTCGCGATTTCGCCGTAGTTCAGATCCCAGTTGTACTCTTCAGACGCAGCACGCAGCTGAGAGAAGCCCTGGGCGTAAGAAACGATTTTGCCCAGATACAGAGCACGACGAACTTTTTCGATGAACTCAGCCTTGTCGCCAGCTGGCTGCGCTTGCGGGCCAGAGAGAACTTTAGATGCGGCAACACGCTGATCTTTCAGAGAAGAGATATAACGTGCAAACACAGACTCGGTAATCAGCGACAGCGGTTCGCCGAGATCCAGCGCACTCTGGCTGGTCCATTTACCCGTACCTTTGTTAGCCGCTTCATCCAGGATCACATCAACCAGGTAGTTACCGTCTTCATCTTTTTTGGTGAAGATATCTTTGGTGATGTCGATCAGGTAGCTGCTCAGTTCACCGTTATTCCACTCGGTAAAGGTCTGCGCCAGTTCTTCGTTGGTGAGGTTCAGGCCACCTTTAAGCAGAGAATAGGCTTCAGCAATCAGCTGCATATCGCCGTATTCAATACCGTTGTGAACCATCTTCACATAATGGCCTGCACCATCGGCACCGATATAGGTAACACATGGCTCACCGTCTTCAGCCACTGCGGCGATTTTAGTCAGGATCGGCGCAACCAGTTCATAGGCTTCTTTCTGGCCACCAGGCATAATGGAAGGCCCTTTCAGCGCGCCCTCTTCACCACCGGAAACACCGGTACCAATGAAGTTAAAGCCTTCAGCAGAAAGCTCACGATTACGACGAATGGTGTCCTGGAAGAAGGTGTTACCACCATCAATGATGATGTCACCTTTATCGAGGTATGGCTTGAGGGAATCAATAGCAGCATCCGTGCCTGCACCTGCTTTCACCATTAACAGGATGCGACGAGGCGTTTCCAGAGATTCAACAAACTCTTTCACCGTATAGTAAGGAACCAGTTTTTTGCCTGGATTTTCGGCAATCACTTCTTCCGTCTTTTCACGGGAACGGTTGAAAATAGAGACGGTATAACCACGGCTTTCGATATTGAGCGCAAGGTTGCGCCCCATCACTGCCATACCGACGACTCCGATCTGTTGCTTTGACATTGTTTACTCCTGTCAGGGGGTGTTCACCACGGGTTTGCGCGGCTTGAATCAAGTTTGAAGAGTACCTTATAACCTCAACTTTACCTACCTGAAATATCTATATGTTCTTAATATTCTTACTCCATTTTTACAAAAGCTGCTCATACTGTTCACGAATTCTATTCCATGTGTAATGTTTTTCAGCCAGCGACTTCAACTTAACACCTTGTGTTCTCTCTTTGGGTGATTCTATTTTAATTATAAGATCCTTCAGGTCTCTGAAATAACACGCTTGTTCAAATGTTGTATAACGATTATACTTACAATCAAAACAAATAATCGGCTTTGCAAAAAACATCATTTCAACTAGTGATGGATTAGTACCTCCAGCAGAATGTCCATGCACATAGAACTCACATCCGCTTCTAATAATATTTAATTGTTCAACATCATAAATTGGATCAATAATTTCTATATTATTGTACTTTGAATATTTTTTCTTAAGACTACGCCCATAGTCGCTACTTCCCCAATTACCAATAAACTTCAATTTTTTGGTGACTTTAGAAAAAGATTCTAATATAACATGAACATTGTTTTCTGGCTCAATACGACAGAGAGCAAGAGCATATTTACTTTCGGAATTCTCCACATCGTTACATCTTTTTGTTTCAAAAACTAGTGAATGATCTCCGCCGTAGGCAATTACTTGAGAATTTACCATATATTCTGAGCACACATAGTTTGCGATTTCCTTATTATCAGAAATCACAATATTAGAATTTTTCACAGCTATTTTTTCAGACCATTTTAAAAATTTTTTAGCAAACCTACCCCATTTATCTCGACGCCATTCTACTCCATCAATGTTTGTAATTATTTTAACAGATGATATTTTTTTTATTATAGGAAGAATAAAGCAACCAGAGACTCCTAAAATAAGGAGTGTATTTACTTTTCGGAATACAATCGCATGCAATATGCTAAATGCGTCATAAATAACACTTGATATTCCATTAGCGCTAAGAGGAATATAAACCAATTTCGCATTTTTATATGTGCTTAGTTTTTTGGGGTAATTTTTTGATGAGCAATAAACAATATAATTAACCTTTTCAGTTTCAATTAAATTTTCAACAAGTGTTTCAAACCCTCCATACGAAGCAGGAACACCTACAGTACCAATAATGGCGGTATTACTCATATGTTTGTTCATTTTTTTCATAAATACTACTTGATTTATTATTCACAGTTACACATTTCATTAATACAAGAATTAGAAATACGGGTTCAAAAAATAGATTATTAAGGAGTGCCAAGGTGAAACTTACAAGAATAAGAAGTAAGCATATATTTATTTCATCTACTGAAACAAAATTATGGTTTCGTCTTTTCTTTAAGTTTTTAGAGAGAGAAATAAACATGTAACTCCAAGTAGCGATATATAAAACAAGAGCTATAAGACCACTCTGATGCAAAAGATATAAATAACCATTATCGACGTAAAAATTCATATCATCTTCCCCTAACCCCTGCACTAAACCGGAACCAAATAATAAACGAGAGACGTCATTAATATTCAAAACCTGAAGCCAGGCATCTATACGAGAGAATAATGTACTCAATTTTGTAAAAGCTGAATAATCTATAGAAGAATATGAATTCTGAATGTCACCACCAAAGTATAATATAAAACTTGGTGCTATGAACAATATTCCAATCAAAAAAACATAATATAAATTCGCAAGAGTTAGATAGTATCGACGAAGGTAAGTATGAATCATTATAAATAAAGATGTAACTGCAAATGCCAACATCCCGTTTCTATTATATGTCAAAACAACCATTATGACAAAACCAACAAATAGAAAAGCAAACTTTATACGATTGACAGATTTATTAAAATAATAATAAATTATTGCAAAGCAACAATAACTAGCTAAGATAAACCCAGATGAAAATATCCCACTAAAACGAAGAGTAATACCTTCTTCACTTGTTTGAAATGGATTAATTATTAAACCATGATTGTATAATTGCGAATAAAACTCTTCAACCATTTTAGAGTCATACATCACACATAACCCAAATATTAAAAGTGATAAAAAGGTAAGCTTTGTTATTATATTAATCAAAGAGTCAAAAATATCCAATTTCAACTTTCCCGAACCGGCTAAACAAATGATTATAATTGGAAAAATATATTGTATCGTTACTGCAAGCATTAATTGTAATTGTGTATAAACATTATTAACAACGATGTTATTTACAAGAAACAAAATTGCAGATATGGAAAAGAAAAATATAAAACATGCCCCTTGAGCTTTCATTTTTATTGTTCTGTTAATTAACAGATAAAACAGAGAGGCTAATATTAATAGAGGAATAAACACATAATTAAGATTAATATTTATATACAATGATATAGCCTTAATTAATCCAGACAATAAAAAAAACAGCAATAACAACTTTGGTGCCCAAGCTAGCATAAATTAATTCCTCTTGTTATTATATCTAGCCTTAAAGTAACTATCAATTTTCTTGAAATTTATATCGAGATCTAGTTGTATTCTGACTTTTTTACTACTTTCAATAGCAAAAAGATTTAGTTCTTCATCCTTTTGTGAAAGCTTCATAATAGCAACCATGAAGGAATTTAGCGTTCTTTCCTTGAGAACAAAGCCAGTCACTTCATTTTTGATAAATTGTTCTACGCCACCATTTCTCGTTGTAACTACTATTGCCCCACTAAAAGATGCCTCTGCTGCAGTCAAACCAAATCCTTCATATATACTACTGCAAATGAAGTATCTATTCTCATTATATAAATTATTTAGCTGTTTAACTGTGGGTTGATATACGTAATGAATAAACGAAGGGAAATTTTCTGGTTTTGTATAAGCACTAAAGCAACTGAATTTAATTGAGCTATCAACTTCGTGAATTTTTTGTATTGCTCTTAATAAGAGATCACAACCCTTTCTTTCACTAGGATGATATAGAAATAAAAATGAAGCTCTATCCCTTTCATTCCATGGAATGTTAACAAAAAAATCATTTTTGTTTATTCCATTGTACAAGGTGAGAGAAACATCCCCTCCCATTTTTGTAATCTTTTTCACCAAGTCATCAGAAATAGTTATATAATCAACATCTTTATGTGAAAGTGTATAGTTTAAAATATTCTCAGGAATATTCCAGTTTTCATAATCCTGTACAAAATATACTAATTTTTTATGGTTAACTCTACATGACGAATTGGCGTATATAAACGTCTCAACAGAGGAGCAAATGACAATATTAAAATTTTCGATATCTCTTTTTTTTAGAGATTTAATCACATAATGATTTATATTAGAGGATGTAAAATCAAACCATTTGTAGAACTTTAATAATGAAAATAATTTTGCTTTTATTTTACCCACAAGGCCAGAAAATCGATTATAACAAACAATACGGTTCGTCAAATAAATAAAATCAATCTGCCATCCAACAGATGCCAAATAGTTTCCATATTGATACAAGACTTTATATCCACCAACAGGCTCCCTTCTTGGTCCTGGTAGTAAAATAGCTATTTTTTTCATTTAGACCTTAAATTTATAACCACATTTTTTAGCCAACATATACATACATATCAAAATTGATAATTGTATGCATAAGGATGTTAATATTGTGCCATGCAGGTGATACAGTTTACTAAATACAGGCATGGCTATAATATTTAAAATACCATTGATTGCAATAATTTTAGTGAAGCTTTTGTCTTTCCCATAATTCAATCCAATTTGTGTACCAAAGAGATTGTTTTGGAATACGAAGAATACATTAAATAACAACAATAATAATACAGAGTATAATTCTTGTGATATTGTTGGAAAAATAAGCTGTATGAGATAATAGCCTATAAAAACATACAACGTGTAACATAACAGAAAAACAATTAAACTAAATAATGATATTCGAGAAATCATTATAAATACTCTTTGTTTATTATTTTCAATTAATGATGAAATATGTGGAAAAATAACGTTTAGAATAGGCGTTGTTGTAATCGATAACACCTTCACGATTCTTTCAGCAGTTGAAAAGACAACGAAACTTTTAGGTTCCAACACCAAAGGTAGAAAGAAAATATTGGCATAAGAAATCAATGTCACACTAGCTTGAGATAGGAATATATACCACCCTTTAACTAAAAATATCCATACATTTCTGAGCAAATTAGTACGTTTAAAAGCTACTACATTCAACTTCCTCCTAATATGTATCATCATTAGTATGTTTGATGCATAATTTGCTATTGCACATAAAAATAGATAAACCCAAGCATCATTATCATTATTGACCAAAATAAAAACGAAGGGATAAACAATAAGCTTAGGAAGTAAGCCATAGAACGTAATTAACTTAAAATCACCACATCCTTGCAAATACCAATTTGATTGAAATACAAAGCTTAGCATCCAAAAAAAACATAGCAACCAATAAAGGAGGTCGGGTTTAGTCAATGCCATCAACGACACAAGCAAAAAGAATGAGCAAAATATAAAAATACAGAGCCGTGACAATATGGAAATATAAAGAAAACTCTTACATTTTCTTAGATGCTTTACATTATTACTAATATATCTAACACCAAACAGATCCAGCCCATAATTAATTAAAACAGCAAAAAATAATACTAATGATTGAATAACAACAAAATCTTTATAGACCGCAATAGAGAGTTTATTGATTAAGAAAGGAATTATAAGAAAGGGTAGAATATAATTCCCAAACTGGTAAATAAATTGATTAACTATTTTTTTTACCACATTCTTTCCTTCGAATAATATCTTCGATAATTTTATTAACTTTTATTTCAAATAACCATTCTTTTTGTATGCTGGCTTTAATGCTTTCCGAATTATTTGAGACAATTAATTCATTTATTTTCTCATATAACAAATCTCTTTTTGAGTATTCTAGATAATTAACAAACCATCGACTCTTAATTTCAAAATTCATAGATGATAAACATGGAATGCCATATTTAAAGTACTCATACATTTTCAATGGTGATTCATCATGCGATTTTTCTGGCAGATATGGCAATAATCCGACTTTAAAAGATTTCATTATTGAAGGAAGATCAGAGTATTTAAATGCCCCCGCTATTTTTATATTTTCATTCAGCTTATCACGTATAGAATCATCAAAAAATTTTCCCCAAATGATGATACTGAATTTTTTTGATAATTTATTTAAAAAATCAATATCTAATTTATCAGTAACGAAGCCAACAAATCCTAATTGATATACCTTATTTGGAGTTCCATCTATAAAACATTCATGATTTTGGTTTTCAAGATAAACACCATTTGGCATTACATACTTATTAGGATTTAGAAAATTTTTTATCGCTTTGTCGGAAACAGCTGTAATTATATCAGCATTTTCGTCTACATAAGCATATTTATCTCGAACAGCTTTTTTTTCTTTTTCAGAAAATCTATTATGAATTGAAAAATTATCTATTAAATCATACCAATATGTTATTCGTTTATTGTTCTTGAATTCTAATTCGGCTATAGGGGTAAAATCAATGATGATTGAATCATCTGTAAATAACGATGATATTCTATTTAATATCTTCTTGTAACAATATTTCGTCCATATGCGGCCAAATAACGGTCCGATTAAATCATAACTTGTATGGTCAATAAAAGTTATCCTATTACTATATGCTTTATACTCACTTTTTGCTTTCTTCTTATTTTTTAATCTTTCATATATCGACACAGGTCTATTTATAAATGTAACATGATACTTTCTAGATAGAATTTCTGCAATTTGTAAATCTCTAACAGATGTCCCATATTCATTCCAAAAATACGCATCTCTATAGCCAATAATAATAAACTTCATGATTTACCGCTCTTATAATGCTTACCGCTAAAATATGCTTTTGCAAAATATATTAAACTTATATCACTTTTATTAAAAATCAACTTCGCAAGAAGTTTTTTTTGCGACAGTAAAAAACGTAAATTTACAGAAATAATATCTTAATGTTAATCCTTGATCATAACTTCTTTCTTTAATTCTAAATTGCTTTACTTTTATAGCTTCATTTTCTAGTCTAGACAATGAATGCAATACAACGCACTCACTGATTTTTATAAACTCACTTTCCCCAATTTTATTCAGCCGTAGAAAAAAAGTTGAATCAACACCATAAAAATAAAACCTAGAATCAAAAACATCACCAAATACTTGTCGAAGTTTCTCACATAATTTTTTAGATATACAAATTCCACTCCCAATAGCAAGCACTGTATTTCCCTTGTTAAACGATTGAATGCTATATGTTTTAGGACTTTGAATATTGTTTCCTACTATTATATTAGGAATGATACAATCAGATGTAGAATTAAGACATTCCAAAACATAATCATATTTCAATATGGAATCATGATCTAGTAAAATATATTTTTCTGACTCCACCTCATTAATAAATAAATTATATATATAACTTAATGATTCATTATTTATTGTTTGACAAACTTTTAAGGTATAGTAATCTGTAGTCAGATTAAATGCGATTTCTCTTGGGCCATTATTCCAAAGACACAGAATAATATCATCCTTTGACATCCTATTTTTTTTTAGAACTCTATCTATATGAGTAAATGTTTCACACTGTTCTACTTCTTTTCCATAAAGTACAATTAAGATAGCTAACTTATAATAATTAGTATTCTCCATTCCATTTCTCCAACGCTATCATTTCTTTAAACATCTTTTGTTTTTCATCTTTTATAGATAAAATCGGTTTATGGATACTTAAAGGCCACTTTACGTCAATGTCAGGATCATCCCAAATAATCCCTCTATCACTCTCTGGATGATAATAATTGGTCGTTTTATATAAAAACTCCGCCGTCTCACTCAGCACCAAAAACCCATGTGCTAATCCTTCAGGTATCCACAACTGGCGCTTATTCTCAGCAGATAAATTCACCCCAACCCATTTGCCAAAAGTTGGTGACGATTTACGAATATCAACCGCTACGTCAAAAACCTCACCAACAGCGCAACGTACCAATTTCCCTTGCGCATACGGTTCTAACTGATAATGCAGCCCGCGTAAAACACCTTTACTAGACTTCGAATGGTTATCTTGGACAAATTCAACTTTGCGGCCTACAGCTTCTTCAAATACTTTCTGGTTAAAGCTTTCAAAAAAGAAGCCGCGCTCATCGCCAAAAACTTTTGGTTCAAAAATCAGCACATCAGAAATTTCTGTTTTAATTACGTTCATTTAATTAATAACCTTTAATCATTTTCAGCAGATACTGACCATAAGCATTTTTTTTCAGCGGTTCAGCTAATACTTTCACCTGCTCAGCAGCAATAAATCCTTTACGGTAAGCAATTTCTTCTGGGCAGGAAACCTTTAGTCCCTGGCGCTCTTCAATGGTGGCAATGAAGTTGCTTGCCTCAATCAGGCTTTGATGTGTCCCCGTGTCCAGCCATGCATAACCACGGCCCATCATGGCAACAGATAAACGCCCCTGTTCCATATAAATACGGTTAATATCGGTAATTTCTAGTTCACCACGGGAAGAAGGCTTAAGGTTTTTCGCCATTTCGACAACGTCGTTGTCATAGAAATAAAGCCCGGTTACCGCATAATTACTTTTTGGTTGTAACGGTTTTTCTTCCAGGCTTATTGCCGTACCGTTTTTATCAAACTCAACGACACCGTAGCGTTCAGGATCATTTACGTGATAAGCAAATACTGTTGCACCACTTTCTTTGTTAACAGCTACGTCCATTAACTTCGGCAGATCGTGGCCGTAGAAGATATTATCACCAAGAACCAAAGCACAATCATCACCACCGATAAACTCTTCACCGATAATAAACGCCTGCGCAAGCCCATCTGGAGTCGGTTGCACTTTGTACTGAAGATTTAGCCCCCACTGGCTCCCGTCACCCAGCAGTTGTTGAAAACGAGGAGTATCCTGTGGCGTACTGATAATCAGAATATCGCGAATACCCGCTAACATCAGTGTAGAGAGCGGATAATAGATCATCGGTTTATCATAAATCGGTAATAGCTGTTTACTGACAGCCATAGTTACAGGATAAAGACGAGTACCAGAACCGCCCGCTAAAATAATACCTTTACGCGTTTTCATTTCATCATTCCTTTTAATTCATCTTGCTCCACCATCACGAACAAGATGCAAAAACTATTAAATAGCTGTAGTCGTAAATAATTCGTTGAGCATGCGTTTCACGCCAATCTGCCAGTCAGGCAAGACAAGCGCAAAGTTCTGCTGAAATTTTTCTGTATCAAGGCGAGAGTTATGCGGACGACGAGCTGGTGTAGGATAGGCTGTTGTTGGTACTGCGTTGAGCTTGTTGAGTGCAAGGGGAATGCCTGCTTTGCGCGCCTCTTCAAAAACCAGCGCAGCATAATCGTGCCACGTTGTGGTACCACTAGCTACCAGATGGTACAAGCCTGCGACTTCCGGTTTATTCAGTGCCACACGAATGGCATGTGCCGTACAATCAGCCAGTAACTCTGCGCCAGTTGGCGCACCAAACTGATCGTTAATAACAGCTAATTCTTCACGCTCTTTTGCCAGACGCAACATCGTTTTGGCGAAGTTATTTCCTTTACCTGCATAGACCCAGCTGGTCCGGAAAATAAGATGCTTCGCACAATGCTCTTGTAATGCTTTTTCCCCGGCTAACTTGGTTTCACCATAAACGTTCAGCGGTGCGGTTGCATCCGCCTCCTGCCATGGTATTTCACCGGTTCCCGGAAATACGTAGTCAGTAGAGTAGTGAATAACCCATGCACCGACCTCATTGGCTGCTTTTGCAATCGCTTCAACACTTGTCGCATTGAGTAATTGTGCAAATTCGGGTTCTGACTCAGCCTTATCTACCGCGGTATGAGCAGCCGCATTAACAATAACATCAGGGCGAATTTTTTTGACAGTTTCAGCTACACCTTCAGAATTACTAAAATCACCACAATAATCAGTGGAGTGAACATCAAGAGCAATCAAATTACCCAGAGGTGCCAGAGCACGCTGTAGTTCCCAACCTACCTGCCCTGTTTTGCCAAAAAGGAGGATATTCATTACTGGCGGCCCTCATAGTTCTCTTCAATCCACGATTGATAGGCACCACTTTTCACATTATCAACCCATTTTGTATTGGACAGGTACCATTCCACTGTCTTCCGAATCCCGCTCTCAAACGTTTCCTGTGGTTTCCATCCCAATTCGCGACCAATCTTCTCAGCATCAATCGCATAACGGCGATCGTGTCCCGGACGATCGGCAATATAAGTGATTTGCTCACGATAAGATTTCTCTTTCGGTACAATCTCATCCAGCAAATCACAAATAGTGAGCACTACATCTATGTTTTTCTTTTCGTTGTGCCCACCAATGTTATAAGTTTCACCCGCTTTACCTTCGGTTACGACGGTATATAACGCACGCGCATGATCTTCAACATACAGCCAGTCGCGAATTTGATCCCCTTTACCATAAATAGGTAATGCTTTACCTTCCAGAGCATTGAGAATAACCAATGGAATCAATTTTTCCGGGAAATGATAAGGACCATAATTGTTAGAGCAATTAGTCACAATGGTCGGTAAACCATAGGTACGTTTCCACGCGCGGACTAAATGATCGCTGGATGCTTTGGATGCGGAATAAGGACTGCTTGGCGCGTAAGCTGTCGTCTCAGTAAATAAGGGTAATTCTTCTGTATTATTTACTTCATCTGGATGAGGCAAATCACCATAGACTTCGTCAGTAGAAATATGATGAAGACGGAAGCTATTTTTCTTGTCGCTATCAAGAGCAGACCAGTAATTGCGAGCGGCTTCCAAAAGGACATAAGTACCAACAATATTGGTTTCAATAAATGCCGCAGGGCCTGTAATTGAACGGTCAACATGGCTTTCAGCAGCCAAGTGCATCACTGCATCCGGCTGATGCTGAGCAAAAATCCGTGCCATTACAGCTGCATCGCAAATATCCGCATGTTCAAAAACATAGCGTTCAGAATCAGAAACATCAGCAAGTGATTCCAGGTTTCCGGCGTACGTTAATTTATCGACATTAACAACACTATCCTGCGTATTATTTATAATGTGACGAACTACAGCAGAACCAATAAATCCTGCGCCACCAGTAACAAGTATTTTCACTTAATTTATTCCATATTACTTCAGAGCATGCTGTGAAATAAGCGGCTCTCAGTTTGATTAATAGAGGTATTAATGCACGCTACCGCCCCTGGCTTTACAGCTACCAGAGCACTGCATGCATGCCTACGATGTGACGAGCGTTACCCACTCGCGCTAAACCCGAAAAATTCAAACGCTAATTGTCTTACCAATCCGCTCTGGAAACAAGGAAAATCCTGGAAAACTTTGACTAAAATCCTATTGCTAACTCGTTGTTATCCTGATTGTTTATATAAAACAACGGCAGGAATATTCGCAACAAATTACTTTCGCCACGAATCTTCACTGCCGTTATAATTTTCTTATCAACCGTTACATCCGGTCAGATTTTCATTATTCGCTTAACAGCTTCTCAATCCCTTTGCGGAACTTCGCCCCTTCTTTGAGGTTGCGCAGCCCATACTTCACGAACGCCTGCATATAACCCATTTTTTTACCGCAATCGTAGCTGTCACCAGTCATCAGCATGGCATCAACGGACTGTTTTTTCGCCAGTTCGGCAATGGCATCAGTCAGCTGAATACGCCCCCATGCACCAGGCTGAGTGTGTTCAAGTTCCGGCCAAATATCGGCAGAAAGCACATAACGGCCCACGGCCATGATATCTGAGTCCAGCGTCTGCGGCTGATCCGGTTTTTCGATAAATTCGACGATGCGACTGACTTTACCTTCGCGATCCAGCGGTTCTTTGGTCTGAATGACAGAGTATTCAGAGAGGTCACCCGGCATACGTTTTGCCAGCACCTGGCTGCGTCCTGTTTCATTGAAGCGCGCAATCATGGCAGCAAGGTTGTAGCGCAGCGGGTCGGCGCTGGCGTCGTCGATCACAACGTCTGGCAGCACCACGACAAATGGATTGTCACCAATGGCAGGTCGTGCACATAAAATGGAGTGGCCCAAACCTAAAGGTTCGCCCTGACGCACGTTCATAATGGTCACGCCCGGTGGACAGATGGACTGCACTTCCGCAAGCAGTTGACGCTTCACGCGCTGCTCAAGGAGAGATTCTAATTCATAAGAGGTGTCGAAGTGGTTTTCGACCGCGTTCTTGGACGCGTGAGTTACCAGGAGGATTTCTTTGATCCCTGCAGCCACAATCTCGTCAACAATGTACTGAATCATTGGCTTGTCGACGATCGGTAGCATCTCTTTGGGAATCGCCTTAGTGGCAGGCAACATATGCATCCCAAGACCCGCTACAGGAATAACTGCTTTTAAATTCGTCATTATTTCATCCACCTGTAAAATGGTTGCTGAATTATAGCTTGTTCGATTTTTTTCGCCAGCATCAATTACCCTGAATTGATTACTGAATTACTTGTGATGTTACGCCGCTTCGTTGTGGATTGCAGTAGCATTGTTCCTAAGTATGGCTCCATTTTTCCAGGAATGGTCGCAAATCTACTCTCTCCGTTCCGGCAATCTAAAGTTAATCTTTTCCACATTAACAATATGGTGATTAACCCTGTCGATATCGACGGAGCTTTGTCCTTTCTCATTCACCGCATGAACATTTGCAAGAGACAGCAGTGTTTCTTTTTTCGCCATAAAGACGCCGCGAACGTCTTTGCGCATGTCGAAGTTCATGCTCAATGCGGGTCCAACTGAGGATTCCTGCATCACATTGATATTACGCATAAAAAGGTGTTGCGGTTTATTGTATAGCTCAAGCGACGCACGCTTCATCTCAATGTTAGTCAGCGCCACAAAGGAGACGGCATTCCCGGCGGAGATTTGGATACCGCGCAATTTATAAGCAAGGTGGGTATTATCCAGTTGAATATTATTCACTCGGAAATTTTGCGGTATCGAGAGATATTTGCCTTTAATTACCCCATAGCCGATTAACATCCCGGCGCTATTAATCATTTCAATATTATCAATCACGAAATTGTCACAACCGTAAATAGCAACTGTCGCGTTATCAATGCCTGCTTTCTTACTGAAATCCGGCGTGATATTGCGGGCTTTGATATTACGGATAACAAAATGTTTGCCATTTTCAACATGGATCAACTGCCGACAATCCGATCCCGTGATATTCGCCACGACAAAGTTTTTCACTGCCTGATCTTCCGGGTAATTATTATCGTAAGTGCTTCCCGCAAGGCCTATGCCAATGCCCCAGTTGATTTTGCCGTTGGTACAGTTGATGCGCTCGATGACATGGTCGGAGATCAAAATATCACTGTCGTTAATCGCCACGTTCCATTCAATAGCGTCCCCCTGTAAATCACTAAATTTACAGTTGGTGATGTTGGCACCAATTATCTGGTTATGAAATCCCTGGCGTAAGATGGCGTAATTAGCGTGGCTGACAGTGAGGTTATCGATGGTCAGGTTGCGCATGACCCGTTTGTTTTTGCCGCCGATATAAATCTGCGTTACCGGGCCAAAGCCGCTCATCGCCAGCCCTTTGATGGTGCAGTCAGAACCACGCACATCCAGGGTGATGTTATGCATACTGCCGCCCTCCTCCCCTGTCACCTGGCTGCCGTCCTGTAAGACAAATCGCCCTCTGCCGTTGCCGCGCAGGCTTCCAAGGATGTGTAACGTTTTTCCAGGAGGAATGAAGATGCCGGTGTTGATATTGTCACAAACGAATCCAGCAGGCACGACGACCGTTTGCCCTTCGCTGAAGGCTTGTTTAAATGAGGCGATCCAGTCGTGAGGGTTGTAGTCGTTAATGTTAACGCTTTGTCGGGCGGGAAGTGCGCGAGCGAAAGGGGTATGGAGGAAGGCAAGCGCCGAGCTTGCCGTCAGGAAGGTGCGTCGGGAGATTTTTTTAAATGGCATACGTTCTCCTCTATAAAGCCTGCAACAAGCTGGCGAGTTCTCGGTTAATCACCTGCTGGTTAAAATCGTGTTCGACTTTTTCGCGCGCACGTTTGACAACCGGAGCCAGTTCGTCGGTGTTAAGTTGGCTAAACGCCGCCAGTCGTTGCGCCAGTGCGCGAGCATCGTTCTCAGGCACCAGCCAGCCGGATTTGTCGGCCTCCACCAGTTCCGGTATTCCGCTATGCAGAGTAGAAACCACCGGAATGCCGACCGCCATCGCTTCCATTAGCGCCACTGGAATGCCTTCCATATCACCATCCGCGCCCGTTACCGATGGCAACAGGAAGACATCCGCGTCGTCGAGCATCGCTTTCACTTCATGGCTCGGTTTAAAGCCCGGCATCTCTACCACATCTTCCAGTTGATATTGTTCGATGAGGGTGCGCAGGCGTCGTTCCCACGGGCCAATGCCGAGAATGCGATAGCGAAATGCCACGCCCTGCTCTTTCAACTGACGGCAGGCTTCAATCGCCACATGCAGACCTTTTTTCTCGGTTAAGCGTGCGACGGAAATAATCTCCAGCGGTGTTGCGGGCGCTTTCACGGGACGCGGGCTAAAGCGCGTCATATCTACGCCCATGCGCGATACGGCGATTTTTTCCCTCGGGCAGCCCATTTTTTGCAGCCTTCCGGCCCACAAATCGCTTATCGGTAACATCAGATCGCCACGGCGAAACAGTTGTTGATATTCGGGAGTGTAGTGGTTGAGCACTTCCCGACTGGAAATATCAATGCCGTGGAAAATGGTGGCAATTTTGCCGCGAATGACACCCAGTTCGCGGAGTTTTGCTGCGGTTACCCCCGCTGGACCAAAATGAGCGATGAACACATCGGCGCGAAACGGTGTTGCGACCTGGCCGCAAATGGCAGACAAAATCAGATTCCGCGACTCTGCGCCATAGCGTTTGAGGTTGAGCGCCTGCCAGGTATTTTTACGATGAATGCCTCGTAACGTCTGGCTGGCACGGTGGCGTAGCTTCGCCACTTTGCCCGTAGGTTCGTCCTGTAACCAACTGGTTCTTGCGGCAAGGTTGTATTTCGTCCATGCCGCGTGGGTGTTCTGGGTGTCGCCTTTTTGCAGCGCGACAATCTCCACCTCAAAGCCCATATCAATAAACGCGGTAATTTGATTGAGGACGAAGGTTTCCGAAGACAGCGGAAATTTCAGTAAAAAGAAGCCGACCTTCATTTCACCTCCCCGATGCGCTCAAGCACAGATTGCACCATCTGCATTCCCGTCTGACGCTCACGACTGACGGCTTCGCTAAGTCGTGCGTTCAGCGCCGGAAGCTGGCCTAAGGTATCCGCAACCATCGCTTGCAGGCTGCCGTCTAATAAATGACGGATATCAATTGCCATCTCCGGTAGTCCCAGCTGCTGCATAATCCCGGCGGATTTATGTTCATAGTTGATGGCAATCGCCGGAGTAGCAAAGTTCATTGAGATAATGGCGGAGTGCAGGCGCGTACCGACGGTGAGTTCACAGGCCCCCAGAATTTTGCCCATTTCCAGATCGTTGAGTTCATCCATCACTACGTGGTAACGGGCAGGATCGCTGATGTGCTGACGCAAGTTGAGCGCCACCATGCGGTCGTCTTTGTTATAGCTGTCGATGCCCGTACAGGTGGAGAGCGCAATCACCTGATAGCCTTCGTCGAGAATGCGATTGACCACCCCGGCAAAGGCTTTTTCATACGCTTGCTGAGTGGTGCCGAGACGTTTGTCGAACGGTGCCAGTTCGCGCAGGGTAATTGCCACCGTTTTCTGTTGTGCGGCAACGTCCAGCCAGTGTTGAACGGCATAGCTGGCAGTGAAGTCTTCGGTGTGGTGATCGACCAGCCACGCAGTATCGACGCCATGTTCCACTTTTGCAGTGGTGATATTGCTGCGTTTCATCAGATCAAGGCTGACCGATTCGCGCAGGATCAGCGCGTCACAGTGACCAAAAACGTAGTTCGCCAGTTGGTTAAATTGCTCATCCTGGAAGGGACCGACGCTGTGACCAATCATAAACAGCGGCTTTTTCGCCATAAACGTGCAAAGTGCATGTTCAAACTGCGGCACGCCATAGAGATCGACAAAAAACGATCCGCCGACCTGGATAATGGCATCGTAACCTGACAGTAGGCGCACGAAGTCAGTGAATCCCTGGGCGATGGCAATATTGCGCAGCTTGCCAGTGTCGGTGACGCGCGAGAGCAATACCTGGTGTTGATAGCGGCGACGGAGGACTTTTTTAACGCGCCCGACAACGCCCGCCGCGCTGTTGTGTTGTTTCATTTGCAGGAACAGCGGATCGCCCATTACCGGGCGGTTGAGCAGCCAGGAAGAACTGACCGGATAGCGGCTCATCACGTCCACTTCGGCGTGTGGATTGAGGATGTTGATGGCATCAAGTAAGCCACGCAAGATGGCGCTGTCGCCACGATTGCCGCAAGTGTGGTTGCCCAGAATAAGTAATTTCATTTTTTCCTCATAAATTTGATGCCAGGTGAGGCTGCGTTTGTTTTGTTCGTTGCCGTTTTTTGCCTGATGCGACGCTGGCGCGTCTTATCAGGCCTACAAGACCCGAGCACAGAACCGTAGGCCGGATAAGGCGTTCACGCCGCATCCGGCATTCAGTGCCTGATGCGACGCTGACGCGTCTTATCAGGCCTACAGGTCCCGAGCACAGAACCGTAGGATGGATAAGGCGTTTTACGCTGCACCCGGCAACCGTTGTCGGAACCGAAAACAACAACTCACCCCGCCCGTAAAAGCATTTTCATTTTTTCGCTGCGACAAAACTGACGCTTCACTTCCACCACCAGCGGATGGCGCGACAGCACAATCATCACCACAAACGCCAGCACGCCCGCGGCTATTTGCACCCCCAGCAGCATCCCCAGCGCCAGTTGCCCTTTCAGCACAATGCCCAGCACATAACTGACCACCAGCGTCGGCAGCGAGAGATAAAACGGCAGCCACAAACTCAGGATGTACTGGCGATAACTGGAACCAAGAACCGGTTTAATCATCACGAAGTAACTCAGAATGGTGTTGATAATCTGCACCAGCAGGAAACCGAGCGTGACGCCGATTGCGCCCGCCATCTGCCCACCAATAACAATCGCCGGAATAAACAGAAAGGTTTTGAATACGTTGAATTTAAAGCTGATGTCGACCCGCGCTTTCGCCATCAGCAGCGAACCAATCGGGTTACCCACGGAGCGCAGCAGACCCACAATACACAGCAATTGCAGCACCGGAATAATGCTGTTCCACTTTTCGCCGAATACCAGCGGTACGAAGTTATTCGACACCACCATCAGCCCCAGCAGCGCTGGAAAGTTAATAATCCCCACCACCGACAGCAGCTTGTAGAAGTTGACGCGCAGCTTTTCGGTGTCGTCCTGAATTTTGGCGAATGCCGGAAACAACACACGGGTGATGATCGGGTTCAGCTTCATCGGCGGCACAACGGCCACGTTGTACGCCAGGTTGTATCCCCCGGCCACGCCCGCGCCGAGAATACGCGCCAGCACCAGCGTTGAAAGGTTGGTGTTGAGATAGTTGATGATGCTGTCCGCCGTCAGCCAGGCACCAAAGCGTAAGTTCGGTGCCACCGACACCAGCGAGAAGTGCAGACCGGGGCGATAAATTTTGCGGCCAAAGTAGCCAAACAGCAGCGTTCTTACCGCACTATTGACCAGATAACCGAGGATCGCGATCATCGCCAGCGGCCAGAAATGGGCGCTAACCACCGTAAAAGTAAAGCCCGCCAGCACCGCGCTGGTTTCGATCATGCCGATTTTGTTGAACTCGAGCTCCTTCTGCATCAACGCGCGGAACTGTTGCCCGTGGGGGATCACCACAAACGCCAGCGACAATGTTTTAATCAACGGTGCCAGGTCCGGGTTATTCAGCACGTCACCAATGAGATCACTCAACAAAAACACCGCCACGCACACCACAAGCCCCAGCCCGACGTTCAGCCAGTACAACGTGGTGAGTTCAAGGTGACTGATTTCTTTTCGCTGAATAATCGAGTTAGCGATACCGAAGTCAGAAAGCGTATCTGCCAGCGCGATAATCACCAGCGACACGGTAAGCAGGCCGAACTGGTGGTTGTCGATAATCCGCGCCAGCACGGTCATCTGCACCAGCCCGAGGCCGATGATGATCACCGTGGCAATCGCCGACCACTTCGCGCCGCTGATGGTCTTTTCACGTAAGCTCATATCAATATGCCGCTTTGTTAACGAAGCCCTTGAATACCGTCAGGAAAACGATTTTGATATCGAACCAGACGCTCCATTCGCGGATGTACTCAAGGTCGAACTCGACGCGTTTTTCCATTTTCTCCAGCGTGTCGGTTTCGCCGCGCCAGCCATTAATCTGCGCCCAGCCGGTAATGCCCGGTTTCACTTTGTGGCGCAGCATGTAGCCTTCAATGAGCTGGCGATACTGTTCGTTATGCGCCACCGCGTGTGGACGTGGCCCGACAATCGACATCCCCCCGGTCAGCACATTGATAAACTGCGGCAATTCGTCCAGCGAGGTGCGGCGCAGAAAGTTCCCCACTTTGGTGACGCGCGGATCGTTCTGCGTCGCCTGAGTCACGACTTTGTCGTTCTCCATCACTTTCATCGAACGGAACTTCCACACTTTGATCGGCTTGCCATCCATGCCATAGCGAGTCTGGCGGAAAATAACCGGTCCTGGTGAACTGAGTTTTACCGCCAGCGCAATACAGCACAGCACCGGGGAGATCAGCAGCAGAATAAGCGTCGCCAGCACAATATCTTCCGCACGTTTTAGCAGGCGGTTAACCCCGGAAAGCGGCGTATCGTACAGCGGCACCACCGGAACGCCGTTCATCTCTTCGAGACGTGAATGGAGAATGTTGAAGGTAAAGACGTCGGGGATCAGCAGCACCGAACAGGTGGTGTCCGCCAGTTGATGGACCAGTTTTTTCACTCGTGCGCCGTCGCACATTTGCATCGCGATATAGACGTTATGAATCTTGCCCGCTTTCGCATCCTCGACCAGCTGTTGCAGATTGCCCGCCCAGTCGTTAGAAACGCCACCCGGTTTCGGGTCGTGGTAAACGCCCACCACTTCAAACCCTAACCACGGCTGATTACGGAAGCTCTCCATCAGCATTTGTCCGGCGGCTAAATCTCCCGCTACGGCGACCATACGCTTGTTATAGCCATGATTACGCAGCCAGCCCGCCCCAATGCGAATACATGAACGGCAAACCACCAGTCCGATACTGGTCAGCCAGATTTTCAGTTGCGTGTCGAAATCATTATTGAACGCCACCAGTCCGGCGCTGAAAATCACGCTTAAGGTCCAGTTTTGTAGCAACAGGGCAAATTCTGTCGCTGCCCGAACACCGCGCCATGAGCGATAAAAATCGGTGATGCCGCCCAGCATCTGGAACACCACCAGCGTAATCAACGCCACCAACAGGTGCATGTAGAGGAATGACAGTCCGCTCACTTCGCAAACCAGCCATAGTCCGGCAAACATGATGGTGATATCTGAAAAGCGTTGCACCATAGAGATTAACGATGCATTGGTTTTCGCTCGCTCGCGCTTTTTTAGATTTGTCATCGTTGTTCCTGTTATTAGCCCCTTACCCGCAGTGGGGTAAGGGAAGATCCGACATTACTCATTCAGCAACGTCAGCAGAGTTCGCGTTCGCGCTTCCATCAGCGGCACATCACCGCGCGATTCCACATTCAACCGCACCACCGGTTCGGTGTTGGAGGTGCGCAGGTTAAAGCGCCAGTCGGCAAAGGTCATGCTGATGCCATCGGTACGATCCACCGCCAGCGCCTCACGGCTAAAATGCTGTTCGACGCGATTAATCGCCTCAACGGGTTGCGCCAGTTTGCTGTTGATCTCACCGCTTGCCGGAAACGCCGCCATCCGGTCGCGCACCAGTTCGCCCAGCGTTTTTCCTTTCAGGCACAACAGTTCGGCGACCAGCAGCCACGGGATCATGCCGCTGTCGCAGTAAGCGAAATCACGGAAGTAATGGTGAGCGCTCATTTCGCCACCGTAGATGGCGTCTTCCTTGCGCATCCGTTCTTTAATAAAGGCGTGTCCGGTTTTCGACATTACCGGGGTGCCGCCTGCGGCAGTCACCACATCAATAGTGTTCCAGGAGAGACGCGGATCATGGATGATCTTCGCGCCGGGATTTTTTTCGAGGAACGCTTCTGCCAGCAGGCCGACAATGTAGTAGCCCTCGATAAACTGCCCTTTTTCGTCAAACAGAAAACAGCGGTCAAAATCGCCATCAAAGGCAATGCCCATATCCGCGCCGTGTTTGATGACCGCATTGCGGGTGTCGTCGCGGCATTCAGGCAGCAGCGGGTTAGGAATACCGTTGGGGAAATTGCCGTCGGGCGTGTTGTGCACTTTGATCAATTCCACGGGCGCGCCGAGGGTTTTAAAGCGGGCTTCAATGGCGTCCACCACCGGACCCGCTGCGCCATTCCCGGAGTTAATCACCAGCTTGAGCGGCGTGAGGTTTTTGACATTGATATAACCGAACAGGTGATCAACGTAAGCGTCACGCAGGTTGATTTGCTGATAGCGACCGCGTTTGGTTTCATCGACGGGAGGAAAGTCGTTGGCTTCTGCCAGACGCTGGACGTCGCGCAGTCCGGTATCACCGCTGATTGGGCGAGCCCTTCGCGCACCAGTTTCATGCCGTTATAATCCATCGGATTATGGCTGGCGGTAACTTCAATGCCGCCATCCACGCCGAGATGGAACGTGGCGAAATAGATCTCTTCGGTGCCGGACATGCCAATATCCAGCACATCGACGCCCGCATCCTGTAAACCTTTCGCCAGCGCCAGTTTTAAGGTTTCGCTGGTGAGACGGACATCACCGCCTAACACAATGGTTTTCGGTTTGAGAAATTCGCCATAGGCGCGACCAATGCGCCAGGCGATATCTTCATTCAGTTCTTCGCCTAATTTCCCGCGAATATCATAGGCTTTAAAGCAGGTTAATTTTTTCATGTCGTTACCCTTTTTCAGGCAATAGTTGGCCCTGACCGAAACGGCCAATTTTGTTTTTGTCGTTATTTACATCTCGGTTTCGCATTCATTGCCTGATGCGACGCTGCCGCGTCTTATCAGGCCTACAAATCCGAACCGTAGGTCGGATAAGGCGTTCACGCCGCATCCGACAAACAGCGCCTGATGCGACGTTTACACCCGTCCGTAGCGATCCGCGAAGCGCACCACATCATCCTCTTCGAGATAAGAGCCGGAGCGCACTTCAATTAAATCGAGCGGAATTTTCCCCGGGTTTTCCAGGCAATGCGTCGCCCCCAGCGGAATATAAATGGACTCGTTTTCACCAAGCAGTTTGATATCACCGTCGATAGTGACTTTTGCCGTTCCTGCGACAACCACCCAGTGTTCCGCGCGGTGATGATGCATCTGTACCGACAAGCCTTCGCCCGGTTTCACGGTGATGCGTTTCACCTGGTAGCGGTCGCCCGCGTCGATAGAGTCATATTTGCCCCACGGACGATACACTTCGCGATGCACCCGATGCTCATGGCGACCATCGGCTTTGATCTGCTCGACCACTTTTTTCACATCCTGCACCGCGTTACGGTCGGCAATCAGCACTGCATCTTTGGTCTGCACTACCACCAAATCTTTCACCCCGACGGTGGTGACCAGGCCAGATTCGGCATACACATAGCTGTTTTCAGTTTTGTGATTAATCACATCGCCGTGGCAAACATTGCCCTCGGCGGTGTGGGCGCTGATCTCCCATAATGAAGACCAAGAACCGACATCGCTCCAGCCCGCATCCATCGGCACCACAACAGCATCTGCCGTACGTTCCATGACCGCGTAATCCACCGACTCTTCCGGGCAGGGGAGAAACGCTTCTTCATCCACGCGAATAAAATCGAGATCCGGATCGACGGCGCTCATCGCTTTTTCACAGGCATCGAGAATATCCGGGCGATATTTTTTCAGTTCTTCGAGATAGCGTCCGGCGCGGAACAGGAACATGCCGCTGTTCCAGTAATATTCGCCACTTGCCACATAGGCCTGAGCGGTTTCCAGATTCGGTTTTTCGACAAACTGCGCCACTTCAAAGGCCACCGTATCCTGCTCACCCGCAGACACTTCACCGCGACGAATATAGCCATAACCGATTTCAGGTAGATCCGGCACAATGCCAAAGGTCACCAGCTTGCCCGCTTCGGCATACGGTATGGCATTACGCACGGCGGCACGGAACGCGTCTTCATCGGCAATCACATGATCCGCCGCCAGCACCAGCATTAACGGGTCGCTCTCCGGACTATGACGTGTTGCCGCCAGCGCCGCCAGCGCAATGGCTGGTGCAGTGTTACGCCCTGCCGGTTCGAGAATAATGTTCTCGGTGAGTTTGTTCAGTTGGCGCAGCTGTTCCGCGACAATAAAGCGGTGCTGCTCATTGCAAATCACCACCGGGCTTTCGCACTCTACGCCTTTCAGGCGGCAGATGGTGGTTTGCAGCATGGTGAGATCGCCTTTCAGGCATAAAAACTGCTTGGGGTAAAGTACGCGGGAAAGCGGCCATAAGCGGCTACCGGAGCCACCTGCCATCACAACTGGATAGAGTTTCGACTGCGCCATAATTATCCCCGAATATCATTTATAAATTGACGTAACACGTTCTCTTTATCGAGCGTGCGTTCGGCATATTCACGTGCCACCGTGTTGTGTTTGGGCAGCAGGAGCGCCTGACGAATCCCCGCCACCAGCGCCTCGACCGATTCCGGTTCAACGCAAACCGCAATGCCCGGAAAGGTTTCGCAAAGCTGTCCCAGTTCTGTGTGGGCTTCTGCAGTAATCACCGCGTTACCGCCTACCGCCAGAATATTGGTCAGTTTCGACGGCAATACGGCATCTGCCGCGCCGCGTTTTTGCACCACCAGATGGCAATCGCCCATCTTCAGCAGTGCGGGTAAAGCGTCATACGATTGCAGCGGAAAAAATTGCATGTTGCGCAGACCACGCTGTTGCGCCATTTTTTCCAGCCGCGCTTTGCCGCCGCCCTGCCCGACAATGGCAAAAATCAGCGGTTCATCACGCAGGCGATCGGCAGCTTCAATAACGTTTTCCAGCCCCTGCTTTTCACCAATATTGCCGGAGTAAAGAATGATTTTTTTGTTATCCGGCAGGCCAAGCTGGTTACGAAGGGCATCAACATCGACATCTGCGACATGCTGAAAACGGGCAATTTCTGACCAGTTGGGGAAGAAGATGACGTTTTCTGCCGCCACGCCTTTTTCGATGGCTTTATTCATCA
This sequence comes from Shigella sp. FC1567, assembly GCF_001743015.1. Taxonomy (NCBI): domain Bacteria; kingdom Pseudomonadati; phylum Pseudomonadota; class Gammaproteobacteria; order Enterobacterales; family Enterobacteriaceae; genus Shigella; species Shigella sp. FC1567. The sequence continues at coordinate 62,659 of NZ_MIIV01000111.1, read as the reverse complement.
TCGAACGCGAAATCGTGGAGACGTTATCGACGTTATGCAGTCCGCTACGTTCGAACGCCGTTGCCAGCTGTGCCACTTTGCCGCCTTTGCCTTTTCCGGCAAGGCCCAGCCCCAGCATGGCGTCCACTTCGTAATCCTGAATATGCAGCACGGTACGCGCGCCAGAGAGTTTCGCCAGCAGGCGCATTCCCGGCGTGCAAAACAGCGTTGGCACTACGCCGATAATGCGATCCGGCTTCCAGCGACGTTGCGCCATCAACGGGAAAAAACTGCTGACGGCAAAACTGCCGAGATGCAACAGGCGTTTCAGGGTGCTCGGCTGTTTTGGCACGTACAGCGGGCAGCGCCACACCGTAGCGGCCCCCTCTTCTCGTTTGTACCGCCAGGCGGAATAGTTCTCGCCCACCTGCCACTGCGGGTAGTAAGGCGGTGCGGTAATAACCCGCACCTCATGACCTTGCGCCGCCAGCCATTCAACCATCTCTCCGGTGTATTTGCCGATGCCGGTTAACTCCGGCGAGTAGTTAATGCCGTAGACCAGTATTTTCATAATCCGGGTACTCCGGCACGCTTCTCAGCGAGAAAATAGGCGCGGCTGTTAGCGTGAACATCGTTACTGGCGAGCAGCGCGTCCGGCGTCAGCCAGCGGTAATCGTCATGCTGCTCATCCGGCAGTAACAGATCTTCTTCAGCGACTCTGAAGCGAAAACCGAGCACCACATAGTGAGTGGTGAAATCCGTGCCGGAGAAGTTATCGTCATAAAAGTGCTGCCAGACACCGTAAAACTGGCCTGCTGTTATCGGTAGACGCAGCCCCAGTTCCGCCATCGTCAGCCGCTCAAATGCGGCTTCCAGCATTTCGTCTTTCTGCACGCGCCCTCCCGGCACAAACCAGTAACCCTGCGCCGGGCGGTTGGTTCTTTTGCCAAGCAGAAACTCGCCGCGACTGTTCTCGACAATAAAATCGAGAGAGACAAGCGGAGTGGAGCGCACTACCGTGGCAAAGTCTTCCTGACGTAAAAACATCATTACCCCCGAAAGCGGTCTTGATTCTCAAGGAACCACTGGTAAGTGCTGGCAAGCCCCGCTTCCAGTGAGATTTCGTGATACCAGCCAAGCTGATGCAGGCGCGTCACATCCAGCAGTTTGCGCGGCGTACCATCCGGCTTGCTAGCATCAAAAACCACCCGACCTTTGTAACCCACCACTTTGGCGATGGTTTGCGCCAGCTCGCGGATAGTGCAGTCAACGCCCGTGCCGACGTTAATGTGTGACAGCATCGGCTGGGTGTTTTCCAGCCAGACTTCGTGCGCCAGCTCCATCACATGAATGCTCGCCGCCGCCATATCATCGACGTGCAGAAATTCACGCATCGGTGTACCGCTGCCCCACACCACCACGTCCGGCGCATTCTGTGCCGTCGCCTCGTGGAAGCGACGCAGCAATGCTGGGATCACATGCGAGTTACTCGGATGGAAGTTGTCGTGTGGCCCGTACAGGTTGGTCGGCATGACCGAGCGGTAATCGCGTCCATACTGGCGGTTGTAAGATTCGCACAGTTTGATCCCGGCGATTTTGGCAATGGCGTAAGGCTCGTTGGTCGGCTCCAGCGTACCCTGCAATAACTCGCTTCCTGCCATCGGCTGTTTTGCCAGTTTCGGGTAGATACAGGACGATCCGAGAAACAGCAGTTTGTTCACGTCGTTCTGATGCGCGGCGTGAATGATGTTGCTCTCAATCATCATGTTCTGGTAGATGAAATCCGCCGGATACGTGTTGTTGGCAACAATGCCGCCCACTTTCGCCGCCGCCAGATAGACCTGGTCAATGCTTTCGCTGGCAAAGAAATCATGCACAGCGCGGCTGTCCAGCAGGTTCAGCTCGTCGCGGGTGCGTAATACCAGTTCCACATCACCGCGCTGTTCGAGCTGCCGCCTGATGGCAGAACCGACCATCCCGCGATGGCCAGCGATAAAAATGCGTTGTTTACTCATGCTTATGACTCCAGCGCGATCGCCACGTCGTAGCCGTGAGATTTCAGCAGAGAGTGTTTTTTCGCCGCTTCGAGGTCATTAGCCACCATTTCAGACACCATCTCTCTGAGGGTGATTTCCGGTTTCCAGCCCAGTTTTTCGTGCGCTTTGGTCGGGTCGCCGAGCAGCGTTTCAACTTCTGCCGGACGGAAGTAACGCGGGTCAACGGCGATAATCACATCACCCGGTTTAACGCCCGGCGCGTCATGCCCGGTGACGGAAACCACAATGCCCTTCTCTTCAACACCCGTGCCTTCAAAGCGCAGTTTGATGCCCAGCTGTGCTGCCGCCATTTCCACGAACTGACGCACGGAGTACTGAACGCCGGTCGCGATAACGAAATCTTCCGGCTGTTCCTGCTGCAGCATCATCCACTGCATTTTTACGTAGTCTTTGGCGTGGCCCCAGTCACGCAGGGAATCCATATTGCCGAGGTACAGGCACGACTCCAGCCCCTGGGCGATGTTGGCGATTGCGCGGGTGATTTTGCGGGTAACGAAGGTTTCGCCGCGGCGCGGGGATTCATGGTTGAAGAGAATTCCGTTACAGGCGTACATGCCGTAGGATTCACGGTAGTTAACGGTGATCCAGTAGGCGTACAGTTTGGCGACCGCATACGGAGATCGCGGGTAGAACGGCGTGGTCTCTTTCTGCGGAATTTCCTGCACCAGACCATACAGTTCAGAGGTGGAAGCCTGATAGAAACGAGTTTTCTTTTCCAGACCGAGGAAGCGGATCGCCTCCAGCAGGCGCAGCGTACCCATCGCGTCGACGTCAGCGGTATATTCTGGTGACTCAAAAGAGACCGCAACGTGGCTCATTGCGCCCAGGTTGTACACTTCATCCGGCTGTACTTCACGCAAAATGCGCGTCAGGTTAGAGGTATCACTCAGGTCGCCATAATGCAGATGGAATTTCGGGTTGCAGGTGTGCGGATCCTGATAAATGTGATCCACGCGCTCGGTGTTGAATGACGATGCGCGACGCTTAATACCATGCACCTCGTAACCTTTTTCCAGCAGAAACTCTGCCAGGTAAGAACCGTCTTGTCCGGTTACACCGGTGATGAGAGCGACTTTTGACATGTATTATTCCTCTGTATTTTTGAATTTATTCAGTTTCAACGCGTTCGCGTATCACCACTGCGGGATTCCCCCGGCAAACCACATTTGCCGGAAGCGATTTAAAAACACTGCTTCGTGCACCCACGACGGTGCCGTCGCCGATTGTGACGCCTGGGGCAACAAAGACATCGGTTGCCAGCCAGCATTTCTCGCCAATCACAATAGGCGTGGCGTTAATGGTGAAATGTTGACTTGCATGGTCGTGGCTACCGGTGCATAAATAACTTTTTTGCGATATCACCGAATGTGCGCCAATGGTTATTTCACCGAGGGTATATAAATTGACGTCATCGCCGACCCACGCGTAATCACCTAAGGTTAATTTCCACGGATAGGTAATTTTTACTGACGGACGAATAACTACGTTTTTTCCTATTTTTGCTCCGAATAAACGTAATAAAAAAGCCCGCCAGCGATACAATACTTGTGGCGACCAGGCAAATATTGTTGCCTGTACTGCCCACCATAATTGCACTTTAATAGCGTTGCCGCCCCGGAACCCTTTCGGCACCGAGAAACCGCTTAAATCTTGCATTGGTTTTCCTTATATTCAGACTTTGTTATATAAGGCTTTCGTCTTTGAGGTAGTACGTTGGCGTAAATGCCAGGATAATTCAGCCCAAAAGCCAGGCACATGTAATATTTGTCGTTGGACTTTTTTCGCGTCAGCACACAATTCCATATTATTGGTGGTAGATACCCCACCCATGGAAAATTCAGACACCAGGCCATTGAGTTTTTTAAATGCATAACCGGCTTTATACATTTTGGCTGCCAGCGCGTAGTCGGAAGAAACTTTATATTCCAGGTCATAACGCCATTTTTTCAAGCCGGATACAGGGAAAAATATCGCCTGATGACTGGCGGGCAGGCTGTGATAAATATACCAGCCCGGTTTGGCGCTACGTTTAATTTTATGCCCGTCGCCAAAATCCAGCAGCGCATCGCCGGTGATCATCACGTTATCTTTTTGCATTTTTAACTTACGGACAAAATTTGCGGCATTCTGATGAAAAATATCGCCCGAATTGAGAAACAACGCGAACTTGCCTTGTGCCATCGCAATGCCTTTGTTCATGGCGTCGTAGATACCGTTATCTGGCTCGCTGACAAAGCGTAGGTTAAAGATACCATTGAGATTTTCCAGATACTCACGGGTGCCGTCGTTGGAACCGCCATCGACAACAATCCATTCGAAGCTGATATCTTCCACCTGCGCCAGATGCGCCAGCGAGGCATGTGTTTTGACTATCCCTTCGAGGTTACGAAACGCGACAGTGATTATGCTAAGCAACATGTTCTTATTCTTACCTCGTAATATTTAACGCTTTTCGCAAAATAAACGGACAGACGATTAAAAATGCATATTCCGGGCTAAATATCGAACCGGTAAAAAACAGCGATACCGGAGTAAAAAGATATAATTGCACGCGAAAATTGTGGTTATCACCAAAAGCGTTGATCATCATTTTTATCACTTTCCCCATGTACCACAGTGATAAAAACACCGCGAACCAGGAAAAATAAATAATCAGCAGATACAAACCATTGTCTATGGTTTTTCCGACATCCGCACCGTTAAATATTCCGAATGATGCGACATATTCATAAAGTGAGCCAAATCTGACTACACCGTCAATATGGGTCAAAGAATAACCGACCATCACCAGCGGACCGACAATACGATAATATGATGACGATCCTTCCGTACCTAAATCGCCCAGACGGGTGGAAATATAAGGAAACGCGATTACCACACCAACCAGGAATACAGCCAGAGAAATCAATGCTAACGGTAACTTTTTCTTAATCGCCTCTTTATTCAGATATTGAAATGCCCACTCCAGCAAATAAAACAGGATAAAGGTCATAACCCCTGAAAACGATCCGGATAATATTATCCCTGCGAGAATCATAGCATCTGTTTTAGGCGTTTTGATACCAAACTGTTTGATGCTGAGCCAAATTGAGATTAATGCCAGAGCGAAAAATGCCGGTTCGAAATAAAGTGCTGTCGTGCGCTTGCCGCCGAATTTAATGAAATTCAGCACATAGCTGTTGCTGTAAATCAGATATTTCGAAATCGACTCCATAATACTGCTGCCACCGGTGAGGATAATTTGTGCCATCTCCACCGCCGCCAGCGCCACCACCAGCCCGACCACCAGATAAAAGAAACGTAATATCTTGCGATGGTTGTGTGGCGAAATTGTTTTAAAACGAATACTCCACACCATGCCAATAATGATCACAATATAGACAAACAGCATAGTTGAAGTGACGTATTTACTGGCATCCAGCGACTGACCAAACAGATAGTTAAACGCCGTGAGTCCCGCGCCAATCCCTAAGGCAATCATCAATTTTTTAACGCTGATGCGTTCTAAAAACAGCAGTAACAAGACAGGTAAAAAAGTGACGATGGTGATGGGGAAACTTTCGCCAAGCTGGGCGATTTTGACGTTAACCAGCAGATAAATCAGCGGCAGCAACAGGTAGCTACAGATTCTGATAGAAGTTGACATACTCCTCCAGCATCTGTTGTCCACTGTAGGCGGCGCGGCTGCGTTGGCTGAACTCAGCCAGCGTGGTACCAAATATCGCCTGCGCGATTTCCGGTTTGCTTAACTGCACCAGTTGCAGCACCTCTTCTTCGCTGACGGTTTTACCGCCGGATTTTTGCAACACTTCCCGCGCCGCATCGCTATGGGTGGCAATCACCGGCACGCCAATCGATAGCGCCTCACACAAAATCAGCGGGTAGTTATCGACGCGAGAACTGAATACCAGCGCATCCATCTGATTGAGCGCGCTCATCAGCTTACGTTTGTCGGTTTCAAAGCCGTGATTAACCACGTTGCCAGCGGTGAACGGCGAGAACTTACCAAAGGTATGCAGTTCGATTTTGTCGCCCAGCGCCATCATCTCACGCACCAGTTGCTGGTTAGTTTTGCCGTCGTAACGCAGGTCATGCGCCACCACAGCGATTTTCGGCTTGCCCTGGGTTTCGCGCACCGGAGGCAGATCCGCCAGAATCGCTTCGGTTGCCATATCAATACCATTATTGATAATCCGGCAACGCCCTGGACCGTACAGGCTATTGAAAGCGTCAGCCACATGCTGGCTGGGGGAAATAAACTGACAGCCCAGCGCCAGCATCTCACGGAATAACTGGCGTTTGCCCGCCACCAGCTGGTGCGCCCGATCAATCTTCACCGGCGGATAGTTATTTAAGGTCGGGCATTTCTGGCAGCCCGTTTTCCAGCCTTCACAACCGTCGGTAAAGGCGCAGCGTCCGGTAACGCTCCAGTGGTCGTGCAGCGTCCAGACCAGAGTGACGTCCGGTTTATGGTTTTTCACCTTTTCGCAAAAGCGCACCACGCTCTTAAGATTTAGCCAGTAGCTGTGCAGCACATGAAAATGCAGGACCACCGGACCCGGTGTACGAGTAATGGTGCGATATAACTCATTGAAATTGCCAAACAGATCGCGATTAAACAGACGAAACAGGACAATATTCGCCATTGCAGTCATCCGCGGCGTATGTTTGATGACCTGCGGATAGTTTTGATGGCTGACGCTCTCTTTGCCGCCTTTGCCGTAACCGTAGACAAAATGTGACGCAAGCCCCTGTTGCAGCGCACGCTGGTGGAGATCTAACGCCACACCTGCTGCCCCGCCTTCCGCCAGTCGCACATTAAATTGCAAAATATTCATTTAATTACCTTCACTCGCGCTTTTTCTCCCACCACCAGCGCGTTGTCCGGGACAGAGTCGAGCACCACGCTGCCCGCACCCACGGTGACGTTGTTACCAAGCGTGATATCACCAAGAATAATAACGTTGGCACCGAGTTCGACGCCGTTGCCAATATGTGGACATGCCATGTTATCGGCACCACGATTGCCGATAGTGACGCCGTGGCGAATGGTGAAATCATCCCCCGCCACCACGTTTTTATTGATCACTACGGCGTAACCGTGATGGATAGTAAAGCGGCGGCCAATGGTCGCGGCAGCCTGGATTTCATAACCGAAAAAGCATTCGGTGATAATGCGATACAGCACCAGCAGAGGGGCCGCCCAAATATTGTTGAGGACGTTCTTTTTGCGCCACACCGAACAAAAATGAGCGACGCGATACGCTAGAACCATGCAGCACGGACGTAAACTCCAGCTGTTGGCGCGCAGATCTTCCAGCATCTTTAGCGCCCCCGAATACCATCAGCCAGACGTTTGCCGTTACGCACCGACAGCAGCGTCAGCAAAGTGCGCCAGGTCATACGTTTATTGCGGATCTGGTAGAGGGTAAACAGCTGATATTTTTTGCTGGCGCGGTCAAATTTGTCTTTGTGCTTGCGGTAAAAGTGGAAGTATCCGGAGAATTTTTTCGGTGACGAGGTGATCTGCATTTCACCGTGATTGATATGCAGGATCTGCGTCGCCTCTTCCACTTTCCACGGTTCGCCGTACTCCACCACCATCCGCAGGAAGATGTCGTAATCCTGTGCCGCTTTCAGTTCGGTATCGAACAAACACTCTTTGAAACGCCATGCCCAGGTAAAGACCTGATTGCCAATGATATTGCGTTTATAGAACAGGCGGCGTGAGTACGGCGATTTGGGATACAGTGGTAAGCTTGCCGGTTGGGAATAAACTTCTCCCTGGCAAACGTAGTCGTTAGCGTACAAAAAGGCGTGAGTGACCAGTTGCTGTTTATGGGCGAGGAAGACGCTCAGACGGTTGGGTGTCCATTCATCATCATCATCGATCCCGGTAATGTATTCCCCTTGCGCCAGCATAATAGCCTGGTTACGTACCGCGCACGCCCCGCTGTTAATGTCGTTGTGAATGTAAGTGATACGCGGATCGTTGAGGGCGGTGACGTACTGTTGCAGTTGTTCCCAGGAGGTGGAGCAATCATCCACGATGATCATCTCCCAGTTGCTGTAGTCCTGGCGCAAGACCGATTTTATCGCCCGAATCGCCAGTTGTTGGCGGTTCCAGGTCGGCATATAGATTGAGATCAGCGGATTGTCTTTCATAGGTTGTTCTCCCGGAGTGTCGAGATGTTCTGCCGGTTTATAAGCTTGTTTACGGGTTCTGTTGCCGGATGCGGCGTGAGCGCCTTATCCGGCCTACGGAGCTGGTTTGCTTGCCGGATGCGGCGTCAACGTAGGTCGGATAAGATGCGTCAGCATCGCATCCGACAACGGATCTCGTTATTTCGCATCCGACTTATATTCGTATTCGTAATAGCCATAATCCTGATACGCGCTGGCGCGGCGGAAGATGGAGTTCAGAATCACCCCTTTCACCGGAATACCGTTTTGCTCAAAGCGGCTCAGACTGGTTTCCACTTCTTTCAATGTGTTGACCGCATAACGCGCCACCATTAATGTGGTTCCGACATGACGACCAACAATTGCCGCATCGGTCACTGCCAGAATCGGCGGCGTATCAATCAACACCAGGTCATAGTTTTTACTCGCCCAGTTCACCAGTTCGGCAAAGCGTTCGCTCATCAACAGTTCAGAAGGATTTGGCGGCACCTGACCGCGCGGGATCAGGTCAAATTTGGCAATAGAGGTCGGTTTAGCTGCGGTAGTAATATCGCCCTGACCAATCAGAATTTCCGACAGGCCATTGACGTTATTGGTGCCCAACAGCTCGTGGGTGTAGCCTTTGCGCATATCGCAGTCGATCAACAACACGCGTTTATTGGTCTGGCTGATCACCGCCGCCAGGTTGGCGCAGACAAAGGTTTTACCAATTGACGGGCTAACCCCGGTCATCATCAACACATTGTTCTGTGCCTGCATCATCGCGAAGTGCAAACTGGTACGCAGACTACGGATGGCTTCAATCGCCAGATCGGTTGGATTCCCCACCGCCAGTAGCTGGCTCTGTTTATAGCGTTTAATCCCTTTGATGGTTTTGACGCTATCACGCGCTTTCTGCCATTCCGACAGCGGGATGCTGGCATAGACGCTAATACCGTGTTCTTCCAGTACTTGCGGGCTTTCAATGCCGCGATTAAACAACGAGCGCAGCAGCACACCCACGATAGAAAGCATCAGGCCAAGGATAATCGCGCCGAGGATAATCAGCCCTTTCTTCGGTTTTAGCACGCCAGGCTGGGTGATTGCCGGGTCAACAATGCGCACATCGCCGACGGTGCTGGCTTCGGTGATTTTCAGCTCCTGCTCTTTATTCAGCAGTTGCATATAGACCTGCTGACCAGACTCGACATCGCGGGTCAGGCGCACAATCTCCTGCTGGGTTTTCGGCATCGCCGTTACGCGACCGTTAAGTTTGGCTTTCTCTTCTTCCAGCGCCTGACGTTTCTCCAGCAGCGTGCGGTACGCCGGGTGAACTTTGGTGTACAGCTTGGAGATTTCCGCCTCTTTAAAGGTCAGTTCGTTCAACTGCGCGTCGATGTTCACCATCGAATCGAGCACCGCTTTCGCTTCCAGCGGCAGATCAACAGAATCTTTATCCTGACGGAAGGCATTCAGTTTGTTTTCGGCAACATCGAGGCGGCTACGTACTTCCGGTAACTGTTGCGCGAGGAAAGCGAGGCTTTTCGACGCTTCCGCCGATTTGCGCTCAATATTTTGTTCCTGATAGTTACGGGCGATGCTGTTAAGAATGTCGCGGATCTGTTCGCGATCTTCACCGGTATAAGTCAGGCTCAGTACGCCTGCGTCTTTGCCGTTCTCCGTTACCATCAGGCTGTTTTGCAGTTGGTTGATCATCCCCAACGTGGAGTATTTGGTGACGGTAAACTCACTGCCCGGGCGGGCGTGAATGGCTTCAACCATCAGCGTGACGCCTTCTTTTTTCAGCATCTGGCCCGCTTGCCCACGGGCGCTAAAGCCGCCATCACTGCTCAGGGTGTAGTTTTTATTGTCCAGCACATTAAGCGTAAACACCTAGTCCGCCATCTCTTTCGGGCGGTTAAAGGTAGTCACTTTCACCGTCTCGTTCTGGCGTCCCATCAGTCGATCCCAGCCCGCCCCGAAAATCGGGAACGTGTTTTTGCTCACTGCAATATCGAGGTCGAGATCGTCCACCGTTTTACCAAGCACCAGACGCGAACGAATCAACTGGATCTCGGCGTCCGATGCAGGCGGTTTGTTGGCTAATGCCGAACCAATGTCCTGCACTAACGAATTGCCGCTGTTTTGCTCGATTTGTACCAGTGCGTCGGCACTATAAATCGGCGTGGCGAAGAAGGTGTAAACCACGGCACAGAGGACAAATACAGCGGTGATGCCAATCACCCACCAGCGCGCTTCAATGACGGTGCCGACCAGGCGACCAATATCGATTTCATCACTGCCCGTTACCGGAGCGGCATGTTGTTTTACTTTTTCTGTCATTCTTATACCTGCTCTGCGTTCAATGCCTGCGCCCACTGGCGGGCAGACCGTTCAAGTAATGTGTACACCGCTGCAAACGTTTCCCAGCTTTTGCGATACGGATCGGGGATTTCACATTCGTTATCCCAGTGACCAAACAGCATCACTTTGCCGCGCATCTCAGGTGCCATCTCGCATAAGCGTTCGATATGGCGCTTTTCCATGGTCAAAATCAGGTCATAGTTGCGACACAGGCGGCGGCTGATTTGTCGTGCACAGTGGCCTTCCAGAGACAGTTGATGTTCTGCGGCGACGCTGATAGCGGTAGGATCAGCGCCCTTACCGACCAGCGCGCCGAGTCCAGCGGACTCCACTTTCAGTTCCGGGTGATAACGTTGCAGTAAGCGTTCCGCCGTCGGGGAACGGCAAATATTGCCGACACAGACAACTAATATGTTGTTAAACATGACGATTACCAGTTATGAATGTCGCTGGCTGTATCCGTCATGTAACGGACACCGCTAATAGTTGGCAGCAACTGATTGATCAGACGGTTCCAGCGGGAAACCGGGGCGGTGGTGACATACACCACGTCATAAGGTTGCAGGCGGAATTCTGTCGCCATCACCAGCGACGTGGCATCGGACATATCCAGCTGGTAGATATTGGCAATCTTGCCGTTACGCCCGCCCTCGCCTTTCAGCGGACGAATGACAAAGATGCCGCTGGCGTTGGAGGTGGTCATGTCGATACCTTCAGCATTACCCAGGGCTTCAGTCAGGGTCATGCCGCTAAAGTCCATTTTCAGGGTGCTCTGTTTCTTCACTTCACCCATCACAAATACTTTCAGATCATCATTACGCGGCACGTAGAGAATATCGCCGGGATAAAGCAGTCGGTTCTGATTGAGGTCGCCGTTTTGCATCAGCACCTGCAAAGAAATGCGTTCTTCACGACCATTGTGTGTTAGCACCACGTTGCGCCAGTCAGCGGTGTCGGTCAGGCCACCTGCGGCGTTGATGGCGTCGAGAATGGTCAGTGGTACGTTGGTGATCGCCTGTTGACCGGATTTATTCACCTGACCTGAGATATAGGTCTTTTGTGAGCGGAAGGCGGCGATATTAACGTCCACCTGCGGGTCAGCGATGTACGTCGCTAAGCGCCCGGTAATATCACTGCGGATTTCAGCGAGCGTTTTCCCGACTACGTGAACCTTGCCGATATACGGGTAAAACATAGTGCCGTCAGGCTGTACCCAGTTGCCGGTGTCGCTGGAGCTGCGGTACTGACCAGCTGGCGTGGTGAGTTCCGGGTGATCCCAGACGGTGACATTAAGAACGTCCCCCGGCCCGACGCGATACTGGTAATTCGCGATCTCGCTTTCCAGCGTCATATTGGGGCGCGCTACATTCGGACGTGGGCGTAATTGGTCAATCAGGCGCGGGGTCAGCGGATAAACATTCACCATTTTGTCGAGATCGAAATCAGCGTCCTGCTGTTTGATGACGTCTTTGCCCATCGTCGACATATTGCTGCCCGGAAGTACTGTGCAACCGCTTATCAAGGTTACTGACACCAATAATGGCATCAATTTCATTTTGGATTTCATCATTGTTTATTTATCACTTTGGCAGAGTAATTATCCTGTGCACTATTAATAGCAATGTCGCCATGCACATTTACCTTGCAGTTAATTGAATACAAATTTAACTGGCATCAGTCCTAAAAAAATTGATTTCATCCGCAGGCTATTGACAGAATAATTCAGACTGGTCTTTCAGGCATCCAGACACGCTACCGCCCCTGGCTTTTTAGCCACCAATACACTGATTTAGCTTAATTTTTTAAACCCTCTCTGCATACAATCGTTGATGAGAAAGGGTTATTGCGGAAATTAACTTCCGAATATAAGGTGACATTATGGTAATTGAATATTGGCTCTCCAATAATGCAGGAGGAAGTGTTACAGCTAACGGAATAGCAGGCAAGGTAACAATTCGGCAATTGGCTATTTTTAAGAATTATATTAAGTGTCATTCAATATGGTTTTTAGGAGTTTCTTTAGGTTGACAATATTTAATATTGCGCCTCCGCATGCGATATTTCTTAAATAATGTTTTATTATTACCACTTTTAATTCAGGGATAATGTGAGGTTATTACCCTCAAATAATATGAGATAAATAGTGCTGCAACATTGCATTTTTGCCCCGATTTATCCATGATCGAATTGTGACATTTGTCATACAACGAATAGGTTTTGTACTTACTATGGAATGGATTGCCGATCCGTCTATCTGGGCCGGGTTAATCACGCTGATTGTGATCGAACTGGTCCTCGGCATTGATAACCTGGTCTTTATTGCCATCCTCGCCGAAAAACTACCGCCGAAGCAGCGCGACCGCGCACGGGTTACCGGGCTGTTGCTGGCGATGTTAATGCGCCTGTTACTGCTGGCGTCAATCTCCTGGCTGGTCACCCTGACGCAACCGCTGTTCAGCTTCCGCTCGTTTACCTTTAGCGCCCGCGACTTAATCATGCTGTTTGGTGGTTTCTTCCTGTTGTTCAAAGCCACGATGGAGCTGAACGAACGGCTGGAAGGGAAAGACAGCAATAATCCCACACAACGCAAAGGTGCGAAGTTCTGGGGGGTGGTGACACAAATTGTGGTACTGGACGCCATCTTCTCACTCGACTCAGTGATTACCGCCGTCGGGATGGTCGACCATTTACTGGTCATGATGGCCGCCGTGGTTATCGCTATCAGCCTGATGTTGATGGCCAGCAAGCCGTTAACGCAATTTGTTAACAGTCACCCGACCATCGTTATTCTCTGCTTAAGCTTCCTGTTGATGATTGGCTTTAGCCTGGTGGCAGAAGGTTTCGGCTTCGTCATTCCGAAAGGCTACCTGTACGCTGCCATTGGTTTCTCGGTAATGATCGAGGCGCTCAATCAGTTGGCTATCTTTAACCGGCGACGTTTTCTTTCCGCTAACCAGACGCTACGCCAGCGGACTACCGAAGCGGTAATGCGCCTGCTTAGCGGGCAAAAAGAAGATGCGGAACTGGACGCCGAAACCGCGTCCATGCTGGTGGATCATGGTAACCAGCAGATCTTTAATCCGCAGGAACGGCGGATGATTGAGCGGGTACTTAATCTTAACCAGCGTACTGTCAGCAGCATTATGACGTCGCGCCACGATATTGAGCATATCGATCTCAACGCGCCGGAAGACGAGATCCGCCAGTTGCTGGAGCGAAATCAGCATACGCGGCTGGTGGTTACCGACGGTGATGACGCAGAAGATTTGCTCGGTGTTGTTCACGTTATCGACCTGCTACAACAGTCACTGCGTGGCGAACCGCTCAACCTGCGGGTGTTGATTCGCCAGCCGCTAGTGTTCCCGGAAACCTTGCCGTTGTTACCTGCCCTGGAGCAGTTCCGTAATGCCCGCACACACTTTGCTTTTGTGGTGGATGAGTTTGGCTCGGTGGAAGGGATTGTGACATTAAGTGACGTAACTGAAACCATTGCCGGTAACTTACCGAACGAAGTGGAAGAGATCGACGCCCGCCATGATATTCAGAAGAATGCGGACGGTTCCTGGACGGCGAATGGTCATATGCCGCTGGAAGATCTGGTGCAATATGTGCCGCTGCCGCTGGATGAAAAACGTGAATATCACACCATTGCCGGGCTGTTGATGGAATATTTACAGCGTATTCCAAAACCTGGCGAAGAAGTTCAGGTGGGGGATTATTTGCTTAAAACGTTGCAGGTGGAAAGCCATCGCGTGCAGAAGGTGCAGATTATTCCGCTGCATAAGGATGGCGAGTTGGAGTACGAGGTGTGATGGTATCGGTCATTTTACCCAATAGCCGAAAGGAATAAGATGAGGGAACCGCGCCAGCGGCGATTTACCGCCGGGAGCCCGGGTTGCCAGGGTGGTGGCGATTGAGCCCCCCTGGCACGTTCACCGGCTTGAGCGTTCCATAGTAGCGAGGAACATCAAGTGAACGGAACAGCCTTCGATCTTACATATTCAGAATATAATGATGCCGCCACGAACGCCTGATGCGACGCTTTACGCGTCTTATCAGGCCTACAGGACAGGTCACCAGGTAACCTACATCTTCTCCAGCAACTTCTTCACATCTTTGCCATTGCGGGAATCTTTATTCCGCTCGGCCCAGTCATTCAGACGACGTTTCGCTTCGTCCTGTAGATGTTTGCGCAGTAACTGATCCACTTGCAGACTGTAATTGAGTTGCTGCCAGTTGCCATAAACCCGCAGCGGTACTGGCGTTTCTTTAAGGAAATCAATCAGTTTGCTTTCCCCGTTCCAGCCACCCACGACCCGAATATCAAACTGGGTGTCGCAGGTTTGCTCCGCCAGATTCAACGTACCAGCCCCGGAAAGCGCCAGCACAGGCGATTGACCTTGCATGTCGTTTAACGTCACGACGCCATCCTTCAACGTCAAATCGGTGGTAAAGCGGTCAAGACGCGTTACGTTATCGAAGTTTTCAGCGGCCTTCACATCACCACCATTACGTTCTACCGCTTGCTGAATCATCTGCTGGAAGTTCATCCCTTCCATGCGCGTGTCGGTCATTTCGACATGTGCCTGTCCTTGCCAGTTGTGGCGGAATGCGTCGGCATCTATGTCAGCACCGGAGAAATCACCAGCCAGTGACATCTTTCCGGTCAACGAAATCGGATAGTTAAACGCCTTCAGAATGGTGCCAATCTCAACGTTTTCCAGCCGTGGCTGGAAGTTTATCCGCGGATTTATTGATGTCGCGTCCAGCGTGCCCGGCAGTGAAACCTGTCCACCGTTAAGCTTGCCCTGCAGTTGAGTAATTTCCAGCAAACCCGACTTGTTGGTCATTTGCGTGGCAACATCTGTAAAATTCATTCCGCGCCAGCGCACGTTACTGGCCTGCAACAAAATATCAGCCGTAAAGCCTTGCAGTCCCTGATATGCCGGTTCATCAATACGCGAAGAAATGACCGGGCGCGGCAACGTTGATTGGCTCTGCCCCTGCTGCGCGGCACCGTTTTCACCATTCGCTGTTTCATTAAGCGGGATGAGGTTGTCAAGATTCAGTTGCGGGAATTGCAGTCTCAGCTGCCATTCCGGTTTCTCTGTCAGCGTGACCTGTGCTTGCCCGCTCAGCGTACTGTCATTGGCGGTCAAACTAATTTGGTTAAATGAAAGGCGTTTATGTGACTCCTGCCACTGGGCCTGGAAACTCCCCTGCCCATGAATACCTTGTTTTGGTAAATCTGCACCCTGCAACTGCCAGTTAATTTGTTCAATAGCCGCCGTTAAATCATGCGGATAATCAGAAGCATCTACCGTACCGTTAAGGGATATCGTGAGATCGCGCTGATCGCGATTAACCCGCCCGGAGAACTCAAATGAACCACGATGTTGGGGATCTTGTTCCATTTGCAGGCGAATATTGCGGATTGTCACCTGCTCGTCATCTTCATGCTGGAACACCAGCACGCTGTCCGCCACCTTAAGACTGGATATATCAAACGACCATCCGCGATCGTCTGACAGATCCGGCAAGGTATTGTCGCGCGGTGCAACCGGAGCGTCTTCACTGCGCACCACTTCCGTCTGCGGCGTCAGTTGGATCACTGCCCCTTTTAGCATCACCTGCTTAACGCTCAGTTGATGACTCAGTAGTGGTAAAAGCGCCACGTCCAGACGCATGTTGTCGGCGCGAACCAGTGGCTGGCTCGCGCCCTGGGCGGTGAGAGACATTCGCCCGGAGAGGATACTAAGCTGCGGCCAGACGTGCCAACGCAGTGGCCCGTCGAGCTGCAATTGATAACCGCTACGTGCAGCAACTTGCTTGACCATATAGTTGCGGAAATCATTCGGATTCACCAGCAACACTAACGCAGATAACCCGGCCACCAGCACGACCAGGAGTATCATCAGCGTCGTCAGAAATCGTCTCATGGTATCCTCAATGGGCCTGAATTAGTCTTTATCGATTCGGCTGGCTACCGCGCCCTGCTGGTTGCGATATTTCGCATCTTCACGGCGGTTGTAAGGTCGCGCCGCCGGGCCGGAAAGCGGCTCAAAGCTCAGCGCACCAATTAACATGCCCGGACGCAGCGCCAGCGGCAGCTTACCGGAGTTGTAGAACTCCAGCACAATGCAACCAGACCAGCCCGGATCGATACGGTGCGCGGTGACGTGCACCATCAGCCCCAGACGCGCCAAAGAGGAACGCCCGTCCAGCCAGCCCACCAGATCGGCTGGCAGCGTCACCGACTCCAGCGTCACCGCCAGCGCCAGTTCTCCTGGGTGAAGATAGAACGCCTCGCCCTCGTCGAGAACGATCTCATCGCTCATCACGCGGTCAAGCGCGGCGCTCACTTCATCTTTGGGACCGCTCAGATCGATAAACGCTGCCGTGTGACCACGGAAGGTACGAAATTTATTGCCCAGGCGTACATCCACCGTCGCGCCGTTAATACGCTCCACTGGCGGACGTGGGTTGATCGACAAACGGCCTTCATCAAGCCAGGCTTCAATATCTCGGTCACACAGACGCATGGCATTTTCTCCTTTCGCGCATCACTCCCTTAACGCCAATTACGTCAAGGGCATACCAGGTTATCACTGAACGGTACACAATTTATCAAGCTTATTCAAAGAACTGACTTATTTTCGCTTTCAATATATCGATCGCGATGCGGTTTTTCCCGCCGCGCGGCACGATAATGTCCGCATATTGTTTAGAAGGCTCAATGAATTGCAGGAACATCGGGCGCACGGTTTTTTGATATTGCGCCATCACGGAATCCATTGAACGCCCACGCTCGTTAACGTCACGCTTGATGCGGCGCATCAGGCAGATATCCAGCGGGGTATCAACGAAAATGGAGAAGTTAAGTTCGTCACGCAAACGCGCATCCGTCAGCAACAAAATGCCTTCGAGAATGATGACCTTCTTCGGCTCAACCGTCACCGTTTCTTTCATACGCGTATGTTCAACATAGCTGTAAACCGGCAGGTCAATTGCCGAGCCGCGTTTCAACGCTTGTAAATGCTCAAGCAGCAGGTTGTGATCCATCGCGCTGGGATGGTCGTAGTTGGTCTTAACGCGTTCTTCCATCGACAGATGGCTTTGATCTTTGTAATAGCAGTCTTCAGGAATTACGCCGATGTGTTCATCACCGACTTGCTCACGTAATTCACGATAAAGGGTACTGGCAATAAGACTCTTGCCGGAAGCCGATGCGCCAGCGATACCGATAATGACGCACTGATGAGACTGATCAGTCATATATTTAGCGACCTGATTAACCTGGATGTTAGGAAGGGGGCGACGAAGCGCCAAACGCGGCAATTATAGGGATTTCATCCGCCTGATACCAGTCGAATAGCGTTGCCGCGCGCTCAGAGTTAATTGTTGACAAAGAATTCCCGGTGGCAAATTACGTTGATCAGTTTTATGTAAGGTAAAAAATGTTATACGCAGTTGCGCAAATTATCCGCCTTTACGTCACTTTATGAGCAATTCACATATAAAATGTAAAACTTTTGTACTAGCATAAACACAGAAACGAATACTGGCGACCTGGTCTTGCGGATAAAGCGGTAATGAGCAAACAATCACAGCATGTATTAATTGCCCTGCCCCACCCACTGCTTCACCTGGTCAGTTTAGGTTTAGTCTCGTTTATCTTTACCCTTTTCTCGCTTGAGCTTTCGCAGTTTGGCACCCAACTCGCCCCACTGTGGTTCCCGACGTCCATCATGATGGTGGCGTTTTATCGCCATGCCGGGCGCATGTGGCCGGGAATTGCGCTGAGCTGCTCGCTGGGAAATATCGCCGCATCCATCCTGCTTTTTTCCACCAGCTCGCTGAACATGACCTGGACGACCATCAATATTGTTGAAGCCGTGGTCGGGGCAGTGCTGCTACGTAAATTGCTGCCGTGGTATAACCCCTTGCAAAATCTGGCTGACTGGCTGCGTCTGGCATTCGGCAGCGCCATTGTTCCGCCTCTGTTAGGGGGTGTTCTGGTTGTCCTGCTGACGCCCGGAGACGATCCTCTCAGGGCATTTTTGATATGGGTACTGTCAGAATCCATCGGCGCTCTGGTACTGGTGCCGCTGGGATTGTTATTTAAGCCACACTATCTGCTGCGCCATCGCAACCCACGGTTACTTTTTGAGTCACTGCTCACATTAGCCATCACGCTGACGTTAAGCTGGCTTTCTATGTTGTACCTGCCGTGGCCTTTTACTTTCATTATTGTGCTGTTGATGTGGAGCGCCGTGCGCCTGCCACGAATGGAAGCCTTTTTGATCTTCCTTACCACGGTGATGATGGTGTCGCTGATGATGGCCGCGGATCCCTCCCTGCTTGCTACGCCGCGTACGTACCTGATGAGCCATATGCCGTGGCTACTGTTTTTGCTGATCCTGCTGCCCGCCAACATCATGACCATGGTGATGTATGCCTTTCGTGCGGAACGCAAACACATTTCCGAAAGCGAAACCCGCTTTCGGAACGCGATGGAATATTCCGCTATCGGTATGGCGTTAGTGGGCACCGAGGGACAATGGCTGCAAACCAACAAAGCGCTCTGCCAGTTTCTCGGGTACAGTCAGGAAGAGCTGCGCGGACTCACCTTTCAGCAACTGACCTGGCCGGAGGATCTCAATAAAGATCTCCAACAGGTTGAAAAGCTGATAAGCGGTGAAATAAACACCTATTCAATGGAAAAACGCTACTACAACCGTAATGGCGATGTTGTCTGGGCGTTGCTTGCCGTCTCACTGGTGCGCCACACGGATGGCACGCCGCTCTATTTTATCGCTCAGATTGAAGACATTAACGAGCTAAAACGCACCGAACAGGTGAATCAGCAACTGATGGAGCGCATCACGCTGGCTAACGAAGCGGGCGGGATTGGCATCTGGGAGTGGGAGCTGAAGCCGAATATTTTTCGAGCTGTATGAAATTCCTCCGCATATCAAACCGAACTGGCAGGTGTGGTACGAGTGCGTGCTGCCGGAAGATCGCCAGCATGCCGAAAAAGTGATTCGTGATTCGTTGCAATCACGCTCGCCCTTTAAGCTGGAATTTCGCATTACCGTAAAAGACGGTATTCGCCATATCCGCGCCCTCGCCAACCGGGTACTGAATAAAGAAGGCGAAGTCGAACGCCTGCTCGGCATTAATATGGATATGACCGAGGTTAAACAGCTTAACGAGGCATTGTTTCAGGAAAAAGAGCGCCTGCACATTACGCTGGATTCCATCGGTGAAGCCGTGGTCTGTATTGATATGGCGATGAAAATTACCTTTATGAATCCAGTGGCGGAGAAGATGAGCGGCTGGACGCAGGAAGAAGCATTAGGTGTTCCGCTCCTGACGGTGTTGCATATTACTTTTGGCGACAACGGACCATTAATGGAGAACATTTACAGTGCCGACACCTCACGTTCCGCGATTGAACAAGATGTGGTGTTGCACTGCCGGAACGGCGGCAGTTACGACGTGCATTACAGTATTACGCCGTTAAGTACTCTGGACGGCAGCAATATAGGCTCGGTACTGGTGATTCAGGACGTCACCGAATCACGCAAAATGCTGCGCCAGCTGAGCTACAGCGCCTCCCATGATGCACTGACGCATCTCGCCAATCGCGCCAGTTTTGAGAAGCAACTGCGTATCCTGCTGCAAACGGTAAACAGTACACATCAGCGACATGCCCTGGTGTTTATCGATCTTGATCGCTTTAAAGCGGTGAATGACAGCGCCGGGCATGCGGCGGGTGACGCTTTACTGCGCGAACTGGCGTCGTTGATGCTGAGTATGCTGCGCTCCAGCGACGTGCTGGCGCGACTCGGTGGTGATGAATTTGGTCTACTGTTGCCAGACTGTAATATCGAAAGTGCGCGTTTTATCGCTACACGCATTATCAGTGCCGTGAATGATTATCACTTTATATGGGAAGGCCGTGTGCATCGGGTAGGTGCCAGTGCCGGGATTACCTTGATTGATGACAACAATCATCAGGCGGCAGAAGTGATGTCGCAGGCTGATATCGCCTGTTATGCCTCCAAAAATGGTGGACGGGGCCGGGTGACGGTTTACGAACCACAGCAAGCTGCCGCACATAGCGAACGGGCGGCGATGTCGCTTGATGAACAGTGGCGGATGATTAAAGAGAATCAGTTGATGATGATCGCCCACGGTGTCGCTTCGCCGCGGATCCCGGAAGCGCGTAATTTGTGGCTGATTTCACTTAAGCTCTGGAGTTGCGAAGGCGAGATTATTGATGAACAAAAATTTCGTCGTAGCTTCAGCGATCCGGCACTTAGCCATGCTCTTGACCGACGGGTATTCCACGAATTTTTCCAGCAGGCCGCAAAAGCGGTTGCCAGTAAAGGCATAAGCATCGCCCTCCCCCTTTCCGTTGCCGGTTTGAGTAGCGCCACGCTGGTGAATGATCTGCTTGAGCAGCTGGGAAATAGCCCTCTACCACCACGGTTATTACATCTGATTATTCCGGCTGAAGCGATTTTAGATCACGCAGAAAGCGTGCAAAAACTGCGGCTGGTGGGATGTCGGATAGTGCTCAGCCAGGTGGGCCGCGATCTGCAAATCTTCAACTCGCTGAAAGCGAATATGGCAGATTACCTGCTACTTGATGGTGAGTTATGCGCCAACGTGCAGGGTAATTTGATGGATGAGATGCTGATTACGATTATTCAGGGGCACGCTCAGCGACTCGGGATGAAAACCATCGCCGGGCCAGTCGTTTTACCCTTAGTGATGGATACGCTTTCTGGCATCGGCGTCGATCTGATTTATGGTGATGTGATTGCCGATGCCCAACCGCTGGATTTGCTGGTGAATAGCAGTTATTTCGCGATTAACTGAGAGAGCGTTTGCCCATTGCCTGATGCGACGTATCAGGCCTACAATTCGTCCGTTCCGTCTGGTTGCCAGCCTTCCGTATACCAGATATGCAACAGCGCATAAGAACGCCAGGGCTTCCAGCGCTCGGCATAACGGCGGATTTGTGCCGGTGTCATCCCCGGAAATCGCTGTTTAATCAGATAATCATCCGGCAGAAAAACATCTTTCGCCTGCCAGCCACGCAAAGCGAAATAATTCGCCGTCCAGCGCCCGATACCCGGAAAAGTTTGCAGCGTTTTCATCGCCTGCTCCACATCGCCCGGAATTGTCATTGGTAAGCTGCCCTCCAGCGCCGCATTTGCCAGATGAATCAGTGCCTCTGCCCGTTTCAACGGCATGCCTAACGCTTTTAATGCCTGCGGGTCGGCTGCTGCCAGCCGCTGAGGCGTGGGGAAGCAGATATACTCCGGAAAATCATCCAGCCGTTCGCCATAAAGCTGTACAACTTTGGCAGTCAATTTTGCCGCCATCGCCACGCTCACCAGTTGGCCTAAAATCGCCCGCACACCCTGCTCAAAAGCATCAATACAGCCGGGTAAACGCAATCCGGGCCGCGCCGCGCCTAACTTGCCCAACGCACCGTTAACAATCTGCGGGTTACATTGCAGATCAAACAGGCGGCTCATTTTCGCCAGACACTCAGCGGCAACGGGTTCTAAACCTGCACTTAAATTTATGTGCAGAGTATGGCGGGCTATATCCGGAATAGCAGTCACCACGCCGCGATATTCGCCCACCGCCAGACTACGGGCATAATAATCGTCAGCGACCGTTTCCACACCACTCACTGCACGGGCGGCGAGAAATCCCAACATCCACGACCAGTCATACGGCGGCTGCCAGTTCAGGGTATACATCGCATCTCCTTATTCATCCGCTTTCAGCATAAACGTTATTCAGACGCTACGCTTTGCTTTCATATTCCGGTTGTCGCGACGGCAACATTTCGCTAAAGTCACGCCCCTTCTTCACCGGCATGGGGATTATTTCGTGTTTATTGGTTTTGATTACGGTACAGCAAACTGTTCAGTGGCGGTCATGCGTGACGGTAAACCGCACTTGCTAAAAATGGAAAACGACAGCACGCTGCTGCCTTCAATGCTTTGCGCGCCAACGCGTGAAGCGGTAAGCGAATGGCTGTACCGCCATCATGACGTTCCGGCAGACGACGATGAAACGCAGGCGTTGTTACGACGGGCGATTCGTTATAACCGCGAAGAAGATATCGATGTTACAGCGAAAAGCGTGCAGTTCGGTCTTTCCTCACTGGCACAGTACATTGATGATCCAGAAGAAGTGTGGTTTGTGAAATCACCAAAATCGTTCCTCGGTGCCAGCGGCTTAAAACCGCAGCAGGTAGCGCTGTTTGAGGATCTGGTCTGCGCAATGATGTTGCACATTCGCCAGCAGGCGCAGGCGCAGCTGCCAGAAGCGATTACTCAGGCGGTGATTGGTCGCCCGATCAACTTCCAGGGGCTGGGCGGCGATGAAGCAAACGCCCAGGCGCAAGGGATTCTGGAACGCGCGGCGAAGCGTGCCGGATTCAGGGACGTGGTATTCCAGTATGAGCCGGTCGCGGCTGGGCTGGATTACGAAGCCACCTTGCAGGAAGAAAAACGGGTGCTGGTGGTGGATATCGGTGGTGGTACGACTGACTGTTCATTGCTGCTGATGGGACCGCAGTGGCGTTCGCGTCTCGATCGTGAAGCCAGCCTGCTGGGTCACAGTGGTTGTCGTATTGGCGGTAACGATCTGGATATCGCCCTGGCGTTTAAAAACCTGATGCCACTGCTGGGTATGGGTGGCGAAACCGAAAAAGGCATCGCCCTGCCGATCCTGCCGTGGTGGAATGCGGTTGCCATCAACGACGTACCTGCGCAGAGTGATTTCTACAGTAGTGCCAACGGTCGTCTGCTTAACGATCTGGTACGCGATGCCCGCGAACCGGAAAAAGTGGCCCTGTTACAGAAAGTCTGGCGTCAGCGTTTAAGCTATCGCCTGGTACGCAGCGCAGAAGAGAGCAAAATCGCCCTTTCAAACGCTGCGGAAACCCGCGCCTCACTGCCGTTTATCAGCGATGAACTGGCTACGCTGATTAGCCAGCAAGGGCTGGAAAGCGCCCTCAGCCAGCCACTGGCGCGGATTCTGGAACAGGTGCAACTGGCGCTGGATAACGCCCAGGAAAAACCGGACGTTATATACCTGACCGGCGGTAGCGCCCGTTCGCCGCTGATTAAAAAGGCTCTGGCAGAACAGTTGCCGGGCATTCCGATTGCAGGCGGCGATGACTTTGGCTCCGTCACCGCCGGGCTGGCACGCTGGGCGGAAGTGGTATTTCGTTAAAAGAAAATGGCTCAGCAGCGGCTTAAATCTGCCTGCGCCTGAGCCAGTTTTTCTGCCGCCTGACGTAACGGTTCCATCAACGGCATGGTCCGTGCTGGAGCATAAAGGCGGAATCGCTGCAACTCTGTCGCGCCGACAGTCAACGCCGATTCCAGCCGATGTCGTTTGGCGGCCATTACCGCCTGTCTGTCTGCTGGCGTTACCGCTTCGTTCGGCCTGAACACAAAACGGCGGTCACAGCTCGCTTTCCAGTCGATAACCGCCTGGGTCAGATGGTCGCCAAACCCTTTAACTTGCTTAACGCCACGACGGGTAACATCCGCTGCTGTTTCAATACCAAAAGACCGTAACGCCGCTTTACGCGCAGGGCCAACGCCGGGAATAGAGGCAAAAAATCCCTCCAGAAACTTCTGCTTCTGCCGTTCCCTTGCGGTGTCATAAAGTGCTGCCAGAGCGCGTTTCTCCTCTTCCGGTAACCCGAGAATTTCGTCCTTCATTTTTTCGAGCATCGCCCGTTTGGCGATAAAACCTTCCAGCCCGCCCAACTGTTGGATCTGGCTGACTAAATGCTCATAGTCCATTTTCGCGCGATTAAATGCCTCACGGCGTTGCTGGATTTCTGCTTTGTACGCTTTGCTTGTCAGACTGCCAATAATCCAGATAGCCGACAGCACAGGAACCAAAATAATATAACGCGGTTCTGCCTGAAGGCCGCAAAGCAACAGCGATAACGCTGACAGTGCGATCTCAATCAGAATGATGTATTCGCGCCGTAACAGGCCTAAAGGAAGCGGCCTGCCAGTCGGTTGGAAATGATCGGGTAATGGCAATTGCAATGCTGGCGGTGCTACTGACGCCATCACCATCGCCCAGACTTTCGCCAGCACAAAATCACCGCTGGTGGTAATGACCTCTTCACCGAGATCAACAAAATAGATAACGCCTTGATTATCCAGCGTACACCACGGGCAGTCGGTCAAATGAGCGGGATAAACATGCATTGCCGAAACGGGACATTTCTTTAACTGTTGGCGCAGAGAATCAAGTGCCGCTACCCACGCTTTAGCCGTCGGACGCCCGGTTGCCACGCCACTTTCCGTGAATGCCTGCTGAAACATGGCTTCAACATCACTCGGTAACATCGATAGCGGAATCGATCGTGGCGGCGGTTTTAAACCACGTCGCTGATTATCTGACGCGTAGGCATAACGGAAATGGGTAATATCCGTCTCCAGCGCATTACCCGCATCAGAGATAAGCGGCACACCAGAATAAGGATGCCGGCCACCAAACAAGACGTGAAAAATCAGCAACGCAAGGCCAAAATTATCGTGATTTTCTGTGCGTTCAAAGCCGACAAATGACGACAAGGTTTGTAGCTCTGGCGGCGTAAAATGCGACACGCCGACTTCGCATAAATGCAGTGTGCCATTGACGTTAATCTGAAAGGAGTCGCTATCAATCAGTACCACTTTGCTGTCGCGACCTACCATAAAACTGTTCTGGTTTACGTCACCCACGACGTGCCCGTGCTCGTGAACCGTAGCAAAAGATGAAGCAATATTGCGCGCAACATAGAGTAGAAAATCCCACGCACAATGAGGGTAACTCTGGCGACGATGTGCCGGGCTATAGATCATATGAATCGGTTCTTTACCAGAAACTTTTGGCATCATAAAACCGATAACTTTTCCGCCTCGTCCACCGTGAAGCGTTGCCTGCGGCCAGGCGACATAATTCAACAACTGCGCGTCAGCTGTCGCAGCCATAAAGGCAAGTTTGTCCTGTTTTGAGGCGGGTGGCGGCGTGTGATAAATCTTGGCGACGCTATCGACAAACTCCTCGATATCATAAACCGCGCCTTCACCGCCTTTGCCCAGTTCACGGCCTGGCGTAACGCACTCACCAGTAGCAGTATATAAAGTGGGTTTCATGGTAACCACAGCGCCAGTGCCAACGTTTTATCATCATCCGTACGCTCGTTTACCGCCGGGCTGGACAAAAACTGCTTTAACAATTCAGGTAATAAATCGAGTTGTTCCTGCGTTACTGACGCCAGTCCATTGAAAAACGGGGTAAAGAAAGGCACATGAGGAGAATTATCCAGCATATTTAACGCCAGCCGCTGAATACCATCCGTAAATGCTGCAACTTTATGCGCACGCCCAGTGCTGGTGAAAGTTTCCAGTCTGGAAACGGCATCTTCGTCGGTAATGAAGTGCGTCATGTTGGCATATTCACCCACCATCGGCGTGAGAGGCAATTGCAGACCGTGACCCAAATCTACCACCACGCCGCCATCGCCAATCTGCATAATCAAGGTGCCGTCAGGCGATGAAATCAATCCCAGAAACGTGCAGGCAAAATCGCGAACTGCTAATGCTTTGGCTTCTGCCTCGGCAAAAAGTCGTTGACGAATAGTCAGTACCATATTTGTGGCGAGGACATCATTAAGCCCCAATTCACCGTCCTGTACTTTTTGCACCATAAACGCCATCGCTTCATTGACGGCGAGCGTCGCGCCTTCTCCTCCCTGCGAAACGCTACCTGCGCCATCAGCAAGGAACATCACCAGTAATGGTTGCTGGTCGTTTAACCAGACAACCTGCATCTGGCAGGCATCCTGACAAGGCAAATCAGCACTAATGTGCGATGTTCCAACAGCGGATGCATAAACCAGACGCCAGCTCACACTGACGTCCAGCCTTTTGGCGCTTCCAGCACAACTTCCGTTCCCGGCGTGGAGCGGGAAACCGAACGCAGCGAACTGGATAACCAGCTAAACAGTTCACGGAATTGTAATCCCTGCAGTGGCAAAGGCTGACGAACGCTGATTTGTGCCAGAGTCTTCATATCCGCCCCCTGAACACCGATGGAAAAGAAGGCAAACTTCTTATCTTCTTCCCCCTGAAACACTTTGTTGGCGGCAGCCTGCCACTCATCGGTTGGAGCGCCATCGGTGATCAGGAAAATCCACGGGCGATAATACGAAATACCATTTGCGCGGTACTCACGTTTCCTCTCTTCAACCATATCTAGGGCTTTGGTAATGGCGGCCCCCATAGGCGTATCCCCCTGGGCAAACAGGATGGGCGGGAAAAAGTTAGCGGCGCTGGTAAAGGGTTGTTCCACATGCACCGGGCCGAACGTCACAATGCCGAGTTCCACTCTTTTTAAAGCCAGCGGATCAGCAAGCAGTTCATCACGAAAGGTAACCAATCCGGCGTTAAGTTCATTAATAGGTCTGCCGCTCATCGAGCCAGAAACATCCAGCAGCAAAATGCAGGGGCAACGTGGTTCCGGGTTACTGGCAAAATCGCTGGTGGCAAACGTGATTTGTTCGCTCATAAGAAATCCTTTCTTAGAGAATTATCGAGGTCCGGTATCATACCGATTGCAATAATGAAATAAGAGCAAACGAAGAAACTTTCAGAATTAGGCCCGTCGGCGCAGAAAATTTTGCTATTCGCCTCGCAAGAACGGAGAGCCGTCGATTGACACTAAGGGCGGAGTGACATAATTTCAGGAGTGAGGGTTAGGGAGAGGTTTCCCCCTCCCCCTGGTGTTCTTAGTAAGCCTGGAAGCTAATCACTAAGAGTATCACCAGTATGATGACGTGCTTCATCATAACCCTTTCCTTATTAAAAGCCCTCTTCTCCGGGAGAGGCTTTCCCGTTTCAGCGTCCCGCTGAAATCATCGGCTTACCTCCTTTCGCCCTGAATGCAGTCTATCGCTAACGCGTGAATAAAATAGTTTCCTCTGTGATTATTGCGTAACGACTCGCAAAGAATATTTGCTGGCAGGATCGCAGACTACAAAGCCTACGGATTGACAATCTTATCGTGAAGGCATACTTTCAGGAGTGAGGGTAGAGCGGGGTTTCCCCCGCCCTGGTAGTCTTAGTAAGCGGGGAAGCTTATGACTAAGAGCACCACGATGATGAGTAGCTTCATCATGACCCTTTCCTTATTTAAGGCCCCTTCCTCGGGAGGGGCTTTCCCGTTTCAGCGTCCCGCTGAAATCGTCGGCTTACCTCCTTTCGCCCTGTATGCAGTCTATCGCTGACTTGCGGATAAAATAGTTTCCAGTGTGATTATTGCGTAACGTCTCGCAAAGAATATTTGCTGGCAGGATCGCAGACTGCAAAGCCTGCAGATTGACAATCTTATCGTGAAGGCATACTTTCAGGAGTGAGGGTAGAGCGGGGTTTCCCCCGCCCTGGTAGTCTTAGTAAGCTGGCCAGCTAATGACTAAGAGCACCACGATGATGAGTAGCTTCATCATGACCCTTTCCTTATTTATGGCCCCTTCCTCGGGAGGGGCTTTCCCGTTTCAGCGTCCCGCTGAAATCGGCGGCTTACCTCCTTTCGCCATGCAAGCAGTCTATCCCTAACGCGTAGATAAAATAGTTTCCTGTGTTATTACTGGATGCGTGCTCGCAAATGTGCCCGTCATTCAGACAATTCCCGACAGTGTTTCATAATTCCTCCATTTTTCTCCCTTATTGGCTGGCTACACTAGTATCATTCCGCGAAACGTTTCAGGAAGAGAAACTCTTAACGATGAAAGGCAGTTATAAATCCCGTTGGGTAATCGTAATCGTGGTGGTTATCGCCGCCATCGCCGCATTCTGGTTCTGGCAAGGCCGCAATGACTCCCGGAGTGCAGCCCCAGGGGCGACGAAACAAGCGCAGCAATCGCCAGCGGGTGGTCGCCGTGGTATGCGTTCCGGCCCATTAGCCCCGGTTCAGGCGGCGACCGCCGTAGAACAGGCAGTTCCGCGTTACCTCACCGGGCTTGGCACCATTATCGCCGCTAATACTGTTACGGTGCGCAGCCGCGTGGACGGTCAACTGATGGCGTTACATTTCCAGGAAGGCCAGCAGGTCAAAGCAGGCGATTTACTGGCAGAAATTGACCCCAGCCAGTTCAAAGTTGCATTAGCACAAACCCAGGGCCAACTGGCAAAAGATAAAGCCACGCTTGCTAACGCCCGCCGTGATCTGGCGCGTTATCAGCAACTGGCAAAAACCAATCTCGTCTCCCGTCAGGAGCTGGATGCCCAACAGGCGCTGGTCAGTGAAACCGAAGGCACCATTAAGGCTGATGAAGCAAGCGTCGCCAGCGCGCAGTTGCAACTCGACTGGAGCCGCATCACCGCACCAGTCGATGGTCGCGTTGGTCTCAAGCAGGTTGATGTTGGTAACCAAATCTCCAGTGGTGATACCACCGGAATTGTGGTGATCACCCAGACGCATCCTATCGATTTAGTCTTTACCCTGCCGGAAAGCGATATCGCTACTGTAGTGCAGGCGCAAAAAGCCGGAAAACCGCTGGTGGTAGAAGCCTGGGATCGCACCAATTCGAAGAAATTAAGTGAAGGCACGCTGTTAAGCCTCGATAACCAAATCGATGCCACAACCGGTATGATTAAAGTGAAAGCACGCTTTAATAATCAGAATGATGTGCTGTTTCCCAATCAGTTTGTTAACGCGCGCATGTTAGTCGACACCGAACAAAACGCCGTAGTGATCCCAACAGCCGCCCTGCAAATGGGCAATGAAGGCCATTTTGTCTGGGTGCTGAATAGCGAAAACAAGGTCAGCAAACATCTGGTGACGCCGGGCATTCAGGACAGTCAGAAAGTGGTGATCCGTGCAGGTATTTCTGCGGGCGATCGCGTGGTGACAGACGGCATTGATCGCCTGACCGAAGGGGCGAAAGTGGAAGTGGTGGAAGCCCAGAGCGCCACCACTCCGGAAGAGAAAGCCACCAGCCGCGAATACGCGAAAAAAGGAGCACGCTCCTGATGCAGGTGTTACCCCCGAGCAGCACAGGCGGCCCGTCGCGCCTGTTTATTATGCGTCCTGTCGCCACCACGCTGCTGATGGTGGCGATCTTACTCGCCGGGATTATCGGTTATCGCGCCCTGCCCGTTTCGGCGCTGCCGGAAGTGGACTATCCGACCATTCAGGTGGTCACGCTCTACCCAGGTGCCAGCCCGGATGTCATGACCTCTGCCGTTACCGCGCCGCTCGAACGCCAGTTCGGGCAGATGTCTGGCCTGAAACAGATGTCGTCGCAAAGTTCCGGCGGTGCGTCAGTTATCACTTTGCAGTTCCAGCTAACATTACCGCTCGATGTCGCCGAGCAGGAAGTGCAGGCCGCGATTAACGCTGCGACCAACTTGTTGCCGAGCGATCTGCCTAACCCGCCGGTTTACAGCAAAGTGAACCCGGCAGATCCGCCGATCATGACGCTCGCCGTCACCTCAACCGCCATGCCGATGACGCAAGTGGAAGATATGGTGGAAACCCGCGTCGCGCAGAAAATCTCGCAGATTTCCGGCGTCGGCCTGGTGACGCTTTCCGGCGGTCAGCGTCCGGCTGTTCGCGTCAAACTTAACGCTCAGGCGATTGCCGCCCTCGGCCTGACCAGCGAAACCGTGCGCACCGCCATTACCGGCGCTAACGTTAACTCGGCAAAAGGTAGCCTCGACGGCCCTTCCCGTGCGGTCACGCTTTCCGCGAACGACCAGATGCAATCCGCCGAAGAGTATCGCCAGCTAATCATCGCCTACCAGAACGGCGCGCCAATTCGTCTGGGCGATGTCGCAACTGTAGAGCAAGGTGCAGAAAACAGCTGGCTCGGCGCGTGGGCGAACAAAGAACAGGCCATTGTGATGAATGTTCAGCGCCAGCCCGGTGCTAACATTATCTCCACCGCCGACAGCATTCGGCAGATGCTGCCACAGCTCACTGAGAGTCTGCCGAAATCGGTGAAGGTGACAGTGCTTTCCGATCGCACCACCAATATCCGCGCATCCGTCGATGATACTCAGTTTGAATTGATGATGGCTATCGCGCTGGTAGTCATGATTATCTACCTGTTTTTGCGCAATATTCCGGCGACCATCATTCCCGGTGTTGCTGTACCGCTGTCGTTAATCGGCACTTTCGCGGTTATGGTGTTTCTCGATTTTTCAATCAATAACCTGACACTGATGGCGTTAACTATCGCCACCGGATTCGTGGTCGATGACGCCATCGTGGTGATCGAAAACATTTCCCGCTATATCGAAAAAGGCGAAAAACCGTTGGCGGCGGCGCTCAAGGGCGCAGGTGAAATCGGCTTTACCATTATCTCGCTGATCTTCTCACTGATTGCGGTGTTGATCCCACTGCTGTTTATGGGCGATATCGTCGGGCGACTGTTCCGCGAATTTGCTATTACCCTGGCGGTAGCGATTTTGATCTCAGCGGTGGTGTCGCTGACCCTGACACCGATGATGTGCGCGCGGATGCTCAGCCAGGAGTCGTTGCGTAAACAGAACCGCTTCTCCCGTGCCTCGGAAAAAATGTTCGACAGGATAATCGCCGCCTATGGTCGTGGACTGGCGAAAGTGCTGAATCATCCGTGGCTGACCTTAAGCGTGGCACTCAGCACGCTGCTGCTTAGCGTGCTGCTGTGGGTGTTCATTCCGAAAGGTTTCTTCCCGGTACAGGACAATGGCATTATTCAGGGCACTTTGCAGGCACCGCAATCCAGCTCCTTTGCCAATATGGCCCAGCGACAACGCCAGGTCGCGGACGTGATTTTGCAGGATCCGGCAGTGCAAAGCCTGACCTCATTTGTTGGCGTTGATGGCACTAACCCGTCGCTGAATAGTGCACGTTTACAAATCAACCTCAAACCGTTGGATGAACGTGATGATCGGGTGCAAAAAGTCATCGCCCGTCTGCAAACGGCGGTAGATAAAGTGCCGGGCGTCGATCTCTTCCTGCAACCAACGCAGGATCTGACTATTGATACTCAGGTCAGCCGCACCCAGTACCAGTTTACCTTGCAGGCCACCTCACTGGATGCGCTCAGTACCTGGGTGCCACAGTTGATGGAAAAACTCCAGCAACTGCCACAGCTTTCTGATGTCTCCAGCGACTGGCAGGACAAAGGGCTGGTGGCGTATGTCAATGTTGATCGCGACAGCGCCAGCCGTCTGGGGATCAGCATGGCGGATGTCGATAATGCCCTGTACAGTGCGTTTGGTCAGCGACTGATTTCCACTATTTATACTCAGGCTAACCAGTATCGCGTAGTGCTGGAGCACAACACCGAAATTACCCCGGGCCTCGCGGCGCTGGATACCATTCGCCTGACCAGTAGCGACGGCGGCGTGGTGCCGTTAAGCTCAATTGCCAAAGTTGAACAGCGTTTTGCGCCGCTTTCCATCAACCATCTGGATCAGTTCCCGGTAACGACCATCTCCTTTAACGTGCCGGATAACTATTCGCTGGGCGATGCGGTGCAGGCGATTATGGACACCGAAAAGACGCTGAATCTGCCGGTGGATATCACCACGCAATTCCAGGGCAGCACCCTCGCCTTCCAGTCGGCGCTGGGCAGCACTGTCTGGCTGATTGTCGCGGCGGTGGTGGCGATGTATATCGTGCTCGGCATTCTGTACGAGAGCTTTATTCACCCGATCACCATTCTCTCGACGCTACCCACCGCAGGGGTCGGCGCGCTGCTGGCATTAATGATTGCCGGTAGCGAACTGGATGTGATTGCGATTATCGGCATTATTTTGCTGATCGGTATTGTGAAGAAGAACGCCATCATGATGATCGACTTCGCGCTGGCTGCTGAGCGCGAGCAAGGCATGTCGCCGCGCGATGCAATCTACCAGGCTTGTCTGTTGCGTTTTCGTCCGATCCTGATGACCACCCTGGCGGCTCTGCTTGGCGCGCTGCCGCTGATGTTGAGTACCGGGGTCGGCGCGGAACTGCGTCGTCCGTTAGGTATCGGCATGGTCGGCGGTCTGATTGTCAGCCAGGTGCTGACGCTGTTCACCACGCCGGTGATTTATCTGCTGTTCGACCGCCTGGCATTGTGGACCAAAAGTCGCTTTGCTCGCCATGAAGAGGAAGCGTAAGTGAAGTTTTTTGCCCTCTTCATTTACCGTCCGGTGGCGACGATTTTACTGTCGGTTGCCATTACCCTGTGCGGCATACTGGGCTTCCGTATGCTGCCGGTCGCCCCGCTGCCGCAGGTCGATTTTCCGGTGATTATGGTCAGCGCCTCGCTGCCCGGTGCGTCACCAGAAACAATGGCGTCTTCCGTTGCCACGCCGCTGGAGCGCTCACTTGGGCGCATTGCCGGAGTCAGTGAAATGACCTCCAGCAGTTCGCTCGGCAGCACGCGTATTATTTTGCAGTTTGATTTTGACCGGGATATCAACGGCGCGGCGCGCGATGTGCAGGCGGCGATCAACGCTGCACAAAGTTTGCTGCCCAGCGGGATGCCCAGCCGTCCGACCTATCGCAAAGCTAACCCGTCGGATGCGCCAATTATGATCCTCACGCTGACATCCGATACTTATTCGCAGGGTAAACTGTACGATTTCGCCTCGACGCAGCTGGCTCCGACGATTTCGCAAATCGACGGTGTTGGTGATGTCGATGTCGGCGGCAGCTCACTGCCCGCCGTACGCGTCGGGCTGAATCCGCAGGCGCTGTTTAATCAGGGCGTCTCGCTGGACGACGTACGCACTGCCATCAGCAATGCCAACGTGCGTAAACCGCAGGGGGCGCTGGAAGATGGCACTCACCGCTGGCAGATCCAGACCAATGATGAGCTAAAAACCGCCGCCGAATATCAGCCGCTGATTATTCATTACAACAACGGCGGCGCGGTTCGTCTGGGCGATGTGGCGACAGTGACCGACTCTGTACAGGATGTACGTAACGCCGGGATGACCAATGCCAAACCGGCTATTTTGCTGATGATCCGCAAGCTGCCGGAAGCCAATATTATCCAGACGGTTGACAGCATCCGGGCAAAATTACCGGAGTTGCAGGAAACCATTCCGGCGGCGATTGATCTGCAAATTGCTCAGGATCGCTCCCCCACCATTCGCGCCTCGCTGGAAGAAGTCGAGCAAACGCTGATTATCTCGGTGGCGCTGGTGATTCTGGTGGTGTTTTTATTCCTGCGCTCGGGTCGCGCAACTATTATTCCCGCCGTTGCGGTGCCGGTTCCGCTGATTGGTACGTTTGCGGCGATGTACCTGTGCGGTTTCAGTCTCAATAATCTTTCGTTAATGGCGCTCACCATCGCTACTGGTTTCGTGGTGGATGACGCCATCGTGGTGCTGGAAAACATTGCCCGTCATCTGGAAGCGGGAATGAAACCGTTGCAAGCCGCACTGCAAGGTACTCGCGAAGTCGGTTTTACGGTGCTGTCGATGAGTCTGTCACTGGTGGCGGTGTTCCTGCCGCTGCTGTTGATGGGCGGATTGCCGGGCCGACTGTTACGCGAATTTGCCGTGACGCTTTCTGTCGCCATTGGTATATCGTTGCTGGTTTCTCTGACATTAACGCCAATGATGTGTGGCTGGATGCTGAAAGCCAGCAAGCCGCGCGAGCAAAAGCGACTGCGTGGTTTTGGTCGCATGTTGGTAGCCCTGCAACAAGGCTACGGCAAGTCACTGAAATGGGTGCTCAATCATACCCGTCTGGTGGGCGTGGTGCTGCTTGGCACCATTGCGCTGAATATCTGGCTGTATATCTCGATCCCGAAAACCTTCTTCCCGGAGCAGGACACTGGCGTGTTGATGGGCGGGATTCAGGCGGATCAGAGTATTTCGTTTCAGGCGATGCGCGGTAAGTTGCAGGATTTCATGAAAATTATCCGTGACGATCCGGCAGTGGATAATGTCACCGGCTTTACAGGCGGTTCGCGAGTGAACAGCGGGATGATGTTTATCACCCTCAAGCCACGCGACGAACGCAGCGAAACGGCGCAGCAAATTATCGACCGTCTGCGCGTAAAACTGGCGAAAGAACCGGGGGCGAATCTGTTCCTGATGGCGGTACAGGATATTCGCGTTGGTGGGCGTCAGTCGAACGCCAGCTACCAGTACACGTTGTTATCCGACGACCTGGCGGCACTGCGAGAATGGGAGCCGAAAATCCGCAAAAAACTGGCGACGTTGCCGGAACTGGCGGACGTGAACTCCGATCAGCAGGATAACGGCGCGGAGATGAATCTGGTTTACGACCGCGACACCATGGCACGGCTGGGAATCGACGTACAAGCCGCCAACAGTCTGTTAAATAACGCCTTCGGTCAGCGGCAAATCTCGACCATTTACCAGCCGATGAACCAGTATAAAGTGGTGATGGAAGTGGATCCGCGCTATACCCAGGACATCAGTGCGCTGGAAAAAATGTTCGTTATCAATAACGAAGGCAAAGCGATCCCGCTGTCGTATTTCGCTAAATGGCAACCGGCGAATGCCCCACTATCGGTGAATCATCAGGGATTATCGGCGGCCTCGACCATTTCGTTTAACCTGCCGACCGGAAAATCGCTCTCGGACGCCAGTGCGGCGATCGATCGCGCAATGACCCAGCTTGGGGTGCCTTCGACGGTGCGCGGCAGTTTTGCCGGCACGGCGCAGGTGTTCCAGGAGACGATGAACTCGCAGGTGATCCTGATTATCGCCGCCATCGCCACGGTGTATATCGTGCTGGGTATCCTTTACGAGAGTTACGTACATCCGCTGACGATTCTCTCCACCCTGCCCTCGGCGGGCGTTGGAGCGCTGTTGGCGCTGGAGCTGTTCAATGCCCCGTTCAGCCTAATCGCCCTGATAGGGATCATGCTATTAATCGGCATCGTGAAGAAAAACGCCATTATGATGGTCGATTTTGCGCTTGAAGCCCAACGGCACGGTAACCTGACGCCGCAGGAAGCTATTTTCCAGGCCTGTCTGCTGCGTTTTCGCCCGATTATGATGACCACCCTGGCGGCGCTGTTTGGTGCGCTGCCGCTGGTATTGTCGGGCGGCGACGGCTCGGAGCTGCGGCAACCCCTGGGGATCACCATTGTCGGCGGACTGGTAATGAGCCAGCTCCTTACGCTGTATACCACGCCGGTGGTGTATCTCTTTTTCGACCGTCTGCGGCTGCGTTTTTCGCGTAAACCTAAACAAACGGTAACCGAGTAAATGACAGATCTTCCCGACAGCACCCGTTGGCAATTGTGGATTGTGGCTTTCGGCTTCTTTATGCAGTCGCTGGACACCACCATCGTAAACACCGCCCTTCCCTCAATGGCGCAAAGCCTCGGGGAAAGTCCGTTGCATATGCACATGGTCATTGTCTCTTATGTGCTGACCGTGGCGGTGATGCTGCCCGCCAGCGGCTGGCTGGCGGACAAAGTCGGCGTGCGCAATATTTTCTTTACCGCCATCGTGCTGTTTACTCTCGGTTCACTGTTTTGCGCGCTTTCCGGCACGCTGAACGAACTGTTGCTGGCACGCGCGTTACAGGGCGTTGGCGCGCGATGATGGTGCCGGTCGGCAGATTGACGGTGATGAAAATCGTACCGCGCGAGCAATATATGGCTGCGATGACCTTTGTCACGTTACCCGGTCAGGTCGGTCCGCTGCTCGGTCCGGCGCTCGGCGGTCTGCTGGTGGAGTACGCGTCGTGGCACTGGATCTTTTTGATCAACATTCCGGTGGGGATTATCGGTGCGATCGCCACATTGCTGTTAATGCCGAACTACACCATGCAGACGTGGCGCTTTGATCTCTCCGGATTTTTATTGCTGGCGGTTGGCATGGCGGTATTAACCCCTGGCGCTGGACGGCAGTAAAGGTACAGGTTTATCGCCGCTGGCGATTGCTGGCCTGGTCGCAGTTGGCGTGGTGGCACTGGTGCTTTATCTGCTGCACGCCAGAAATAACAACCGTGCCCTGTTCAGTCTGAAACTGTTCCGTACTCGTACCTTTTCGCTGGGCCTGGCGGGGAGCTTTGCCGGACGTATTGGCAGTGGCATGTTGCCCTTTATGACACCGGTTTTCCTGCAAATTGGCCTCGGTTTCTCGCCGTTTCATGCCGGACTGATGATGATCCCGATGGTGCTTGGCAGCATGGGAATGAAGCGAATTGTGGTACAGGTGGTGAATCGCTTTGGTTATCGTCGGGTACTGGTAGCGACCACGCTGGGTCTGTCGCTGGTCACCCTGTTGTTTATGACTACCGCCCTGCTGGGCTGGTACTACGTTTTGCCGTTCGTCCTGTTTTTACAAGGGATGGTCAACTCGACGCGTTTCTCCTCCATGAACACCCTGACGCTGAAAGATCTCCCGGACAATCTGGCGAGCAGCGGCAACAGCCTGCTGTCGATGATTATGCAATTGTCGATGAGTATCGGCGTCACTATCGCCGGGCTGTTGCTGGGACTTTTTGGTTCACAGCATGTCAGCGTCGACAGCGGCACCACACAAACCGTCTTTATGTACACCTGGCTTAGCATGGCGTTGATCATCGCCCTTCCGGCGTTCATCTTTGCCAGAGTGCCGAACGATACGCATCAAAATGTAGCTATTTCGCGGCGAAAAAGGAGCGCGCAATGAAGTTCTGGCGACCCGGTATTACCGGCAAACTGTTTCTGGCGATTTTCGCCACCTGCATTGTCTTGCTGATCAGTATGCACTGGGCGGTGCGTATCAGTTTTGAGCGTGGCTTTATTGATTACATCAAGCATGGTAATGAACAGCGATTACAACTGTTAAGTGATGCGCTTGGCGAGCAGTATGCGCAGCATGGCAACTGGCGCTTCCTGCGCAACAATGATCGCTTTGTCTTTCAGATCCTGCGTTCATTTGAACACGATAATTCGGAAGATAAACCCGGCCCGGGTATGCCACCGCACGGCTGGCGTACCCAGTTCTGGGTGGTTGATCAAAACAACAAAGTGCTGGTTGGTCCGCGAGCGCCGATTCCACCTGACGGTACACGGCGACCCATTCTGGTCAACGGTGCGGAAGTTGGCGCGGTGATCGCCTCCCCCGTTGAGCGGTTAACGCGCAATACTGATATCAATTTCGATAAACAACAGCGGCAAACCAGCTGGTTGATTGTCGCCCTGGCAACGTTACTCGCGGCACTTGCCACTTTTCTGCTGGCGCGCGGTTTACTGGCACCGGTAAAACGACTTGTCGATGGCACGCACAAACTGGCGGCGGGCGATTTCACTACCCGCGTAACGCCCACCAGTGAAGATGAACTGGGCAAACTGGCGCAAGACTTCAACCAGCTTGCCAGCACACTGGAGAAAAACCAGCAAATGCGGCGCGATTTTATGGCCGATATTTCTCACGAACTGCGTACGCCATTAGCGGTGCTGCGCGGTGAACTGGAAGCCATTCAGGATGGCGTGCGTAAATTCACGCCGGAGACGGTGGCGTCTTTACAGGCGGAGGTCGGTACACTGACCAAACTGGTTGACGATCTCCATCAGTTGTCGATGTCTGATGAAGGCGCTCTCGCCTATCAAAAAGCACCGGTAGATTTGATCCCACTGCTGGAAGTGGCGGGCGGCGCATTTCGCGAACGATTCGCCAGTCGTGGCCTGAAACTGCAATTTTCCCTGCCAGACAGTATTACCGTATTTGGCGATCGCGACCGTTTAATGCAGTTATTCAATAATTTACTTGAAAACAGCCTGCGCTATACTGACAGCGGCGGCAGCCTGAAAATCTCTGCCGAGCAGCACGACAAAACGGTGCGCCTGACCTTTGCCGACAGTGCGCCAGGTGTCAGTGACGAGCAGCTACAAAAATTATTTGAACGTTTTTATCGCACCGAAGGTTCCCGCAACCGCGCCAGCGGTGGTTCCGGGCTGGGGCTGGCGATTTGCCTGAACATTGTTGAAGCACATAATGGCCGCATTATTGCTGCCCATTCGCCTTTTGGCGGGGTAAGCATTACAGTAGAGTTACCGCTGGAACGGGATTTACAGAGAGAAGTATGACCGAATTACCAATCGACGAAAACACACCACGTATTTTGATCGTGGAAGATGAACCGAAGCTGGGGCAGTTGCTCATTGATTATCTGCGTGCTGCGAGCTATGCGCCGACGCTTATCAGCCACGGCGATCAGGTACTGCCGTATGTGCGCCAGACACCACCGGATCTGATCCTGTTGGATCTGATGCTCCCTGGCACCGATGGCTTGACGCTGTGCCGGGAAATTCGTCGTTTTTCTGACATTCCTATCGTGATGGTGACGGCAAAAATCGAAGAGATCGACCGCCTGCTCGGACTGGAGATTGGCGCAGATGACTACATCTGCAAGCCGTACAGCCCACGGGAAGTGGTAGCGCGCGTCAAAACCATTTTGCGCCGTTGCAAACCGCAGCGCGAATTGCAGCAACAGGATGCCGAAAGCCCGTTGATTATCGACGAAGGTCGTTTTCAGGCTTCATGGCGCGGTAAAATGCTTGACCTGACACCTGCGGAATTTCGTCTGTTGAAAACGCTCTCTCATGAACCAGGAAAAGTGTTCTCCCGCGAGCAATTGCTCAATCATCTTTATGACGACTACCGCGTAGTAACCGACCGCACCATTGACAGCCACATTAAAAACCTGCGCCGCAAGCTGGAATCTCTCGACGCCGAACAGTCATTTATCCGCGCCGTTTACGGCGTTGGTTACCGCTGGGAAGCCGACGCCTGCCGCATCGTTTAGTTTTAGCGACATGACTTTGTTAGCCGGAGATGGCGTTCAGACCAGATCCGGCAACATTATCCCACGCATGGTCAGCAAACTGACATTATCTCTCCGCCCTGGCAGGCATCAGAAAATCGCTCATACTTTAATCGGTAAACAGCACCTTTAGATGCTGTTTTCGATACGCAATTTCAATCAAGGAGTCATTATGGCTGGTTGGTTTGAACTCAGTAAGAGCAGTGATAATCAGTTCCGGTTTGTGCTAAAAGCGGGCAATGGTGAGACTATCCTCACCAGCGAGCTGTATACATCAAAAGCCTCTGCGGAAAAGGGCATCGCGTCAGTGCGTAGCAACAGCCCGCAAGAAGAACGCTATGAGAAAAAAACGGCAAGTAACGGCAAATTCTATTTCAATCTGAAAGCCGCCAATCATCAAATTATCGGCTCCAGCCAGATGTACGCCACCGCGCAATCTCGTGAAACCGGAATTGCCTCCGTTAAAGCCAATGGCACAAGCCAGACGGTGAAAGACAATACGTAATTACGATGCCGGGCGTGGGTTGTTGGCGTCCGGCTTTATTTTCTCTCATCACAGAGTTACTATCCCTCAAGAAATTATTAACCATGAAATGAGTTTTCTCCTCATAACTGATAAGGAAAATTATGCTCAAAGGATTGCGTACATTATTTTCACGCAGGGTTTTGTTTAACGTCGAAATGAATAATTCTGTTGACTGTGAATTACTTCTCATCCAGCAACAACTCCAGGCATTGATAGCCGAACCAGGCAATTATTTAGCACATGATTG
Organism: Shigella sp. FC1567; assembly: GCF_001743015.1. NCBI lineage: Bacteria > Pseudomonadati > Pseudomonadota > Gammaproteobacteria > Enterobacterales > Enterobacteriaceae > Shigella > Shigella sp. FC1567. Next base: position 22,488 of record NZ_MIIV01000111.1, on the reverse strand, counting down.
TGATCTCAACGATACTCTGGTTCTTTGCCAGCTTACCCATCATCACAATGGATATATACGAGAAAAGGCCGTGCAGTATCTGGGGCACAAAGAGGATGTTGCGGCTATAGAAGAATTATTACTTGCAGCTAATGACTGGGTAAAAGAGGTTCGCCTTGCTGCAACCATAGCATTACGTCATTTAATGAAGGATAAGAATGCAGCGGCATTTGCCGTTAATCTACCCATGATACGTAACCTTCTCCAATGCCAGCGTTACGATCACCGTGCATTTGTAGACGAGATACTTAGATATTTATTGACAGAAAATAACCGCCCACAATTAACGTATTGGCTTACTTGCCCTGATAAAAAGCTCTCCCGCGCGGTATTACAAACGCTGATTGAATACGGTTACTTTAATGATGAATCTTCACTGCTTTCAATACTCGATAAACCCGATGAGGGTTTGCGAATGCTGGCGACCACCCACTGGCTGCGTCAACAATTACCATTAAGCGAAGCGGTATTAACTCGTCTGTTAAAAGACCGCTGGCCGCGTATTCGACAAGCAACGTTATTTAGCCTCACTGACCGAGCAATAGAAATGCCTCCGGCGTTGCACAGCACATTACTGCTGGATAACAATATGTTGATCCGCCTACGCGCTAAAAATATGCTTCACGAAGTCATGGATGTTCCGCAATTCTGGCGTCATGTTGTCACTTCTGCGGAATATACTCCCTCACAGCGACGGGCCGCTTTATACGGGCTGGATTCCATTCATGATCCCAATATTTTAAAACTGGCAGAATGGGGATTATCACAGAATGTATTCCCACTGCGTTTAGCCGCTATGCACATTCTTGCAAAAGCTAATCCTCGTTGTGGCGTCAAAGAGACTATTCTGACCACGCTGGCTAACCCGGACGCCGCCGGGTTGCGATTTATGGTTAACATCTGTGTATGGTGTCGCGTTCCGCTCACGTTCGAGGAAATACGTCAGTTGCAGGAAAACGCGCCGTCAGTTAAACATGCTTGCGCATATTGTCGGCTGTATCATAACTTGAACAAATGGGACGGTTTAATTCTTCTTCTTCAATCGCAACACAAGCTAACTGAAGAATTTGCAGGTAAACAGCTCGCGATATGGCAACGCAATTTCAATCTTTCGGGCATTCAACCGAATGCTCTTCAGCGTCAGCAACTTCAGGCGCTTTTTACCCGCAATCCGGAACTTCACAACAGATTATGGGGTTACATTCCTTTTAAATAACTTCGAATTATAGACTTACGATGACAAATGTACCTGCTGACGAGCGGAACCAAAACGAAACAATACGTGAAGCTTTACGCTTGCTACGAGAAAAACTTGCCGAGGGACTACGCAGTGGCGAAGCCCAACCGTGGGAAAAGGATCTGTTTTTACATAAAGTGAAGGCCGGTAACAAATAAATCCCCCAGTCTTTTCCCTCACATTTGCACTGGAGCCAACCCCGCCGATTGCGCTACAATGCCCGCCCTTAAAGTGGGGGCACTCCCCTAACCGCTTCATCAGGTGAAGCGGATCTGACCTGTCATCAGAACGAGAGAATTATGTTTAAACCGGAACTCCTTTCCCCGGCGGGAACGCTGAAAAATATGCGTTACGCTTTCGCTTATGGCGCAGATGCTGTTTATGCGGGCCAGCCGCGTTACTCCCTGCGTGTGCGCAACAACGAATTCAACCACGAAAATCTTCAGCTCGGCATCAATGAAGCCCACGCGCTGGGGAAAAAGTTTTATGTCGTGGTCAACATTGCACCGCACAACGCCAAGCTGAAAACCTTTATCCGTGACCTGAAACCGGTGGTGGAAATGGGGCCGGATGCGCTGATTATGTCCGATCCAGGGCTGATTATGCTGGTGCGTGAGTACTTCCCTGAAATGCCGATCCACCTCTCGGTGCAGGCTAACGCCGTAAACTGGGCGACGGTGAAATTCTGGCAGCAAATGGGCCTGACCCGCGTGATCCTCTCTCGCGAACTGTCGCTGGAAGAGATTGAAGAGATCCGCAATCAGGTGCCGGATATGGAGATCGAGATCTTCGTTCACGGTGCGCTGTGCATGGCCTACTCCGGTCGCTGCCTGCTCTCTGGCTATATCAACAAGCGCGATCCGAACCAGGGTACCTGCACCAACGCCTGCCGCTGGGAGTACAACGTCCAGGAAGGGAAAGAAGATGACGTTGGCAACATCGTACACAAGTACGAGCCGATCCCGGTGCAAAATGTTGAGCCGACGCTAGGTATCGGCGCGCCAACCGACAAAGTGTTTATGATCGAAGAAGCCCAGCGTCCGGGCGAGTATATGACCGCGTTTGAAGATGAGCACGGCACTTACATCATGAACTCGAAAGATCTGCGCGCCATCGCCCATGTAGAACGCCTGACCAAAATGGGCGTGCATTCGCTGAAAATCGAAGGCCGTACTAAATCTTTCTACTATTGCGCACGCACCGCACAGGTTTATCGTAAAGCTATCGATGATGCCGCTGCGGGCAAACCGTTCGATACCAGCCTGCTGGAAACTCTGGAAGGTCTGGCGCATCGTGGCTATACCGAAGGTTTCCTGCGTCGTCATACTCACGACGATTATCAGAACTACGAATACGGTTATTCAGTTTCTGACCGCCAGCAGTTTGTTGGTGAGTTTACCGGTGAGCGCAAGGGGGACCTCGCAGCGGTAGCGGTGAAAAATAAATTCTCCGTTGGCGACAGCCTTGAGCTGATGACGCCGCAAGGCAACATTAACTTTACCCTTGAGCACATGGAAAACGCCAAAGGTGTAGCGATGCCGGTCGCACCAGGCGATGGTTATACTGTGTGGCTCCCGGTCCCGCAGGATCTTGAACTAAATTACGCGCTGCTGATGCGTAATTTCTCCGGGGAAACCACGCGTAACCCACACGGTAAGTGATTAATTTCGATTATTTTTCCCGGATGGAAAATTCTTAGAAACCGATCACATACAGCTGCATTTATTAAGGTTATCATCCGTTTCGCTGAAAAACATAACCCATAAAATGCTAGCTGTACCAGGAACCACCTCCTTAGCCTGTGTAATCTCCCTTACACGGGCTTATTTTTTATGCATAAGCCCTATCCCTGGTCACCGTCTTCCATTGACCACATCGATAGAATCTCCCTTCATAGCACGATGCCTTTCACGTAACGGCATCGTGCTCGCACAGGTTCCGGCTAAGCACAACCAGAACGCGCATGTTTGATGCTTACCAAAAAATATTCTCACTCTCCACATTTGAATGTCAGACGAGCGACACCATGTAATCCTACACCTTCTGTCTTCAGCTCAACTATTTGCATTTTTTTGCCCTGAGTAACACAGAAATGAGTTGCATCATTTTTTACTATATTTTCTGCACCAGATATTCTACTCCTGGCTAAAGAAGCTTCGGCTTCGGTGTAGTATTGGTTATCGAGTTTACGCTGAATATTACTTTTATATGCAAGACCAAATTTACCGATACTTGTCTCATCATTATGCACAGCACAACCAGACATAATAAAAATACTAATTAATGATATAGCAGCTATCTTTTTCATCTCACCTTTCCCCATTAAATACCAACGACACTCTCTAGTGTTTAAATATAATAATAGCTGATCATTATATTTGAATAGGATTATAATAAATGTTCTGTACAACATTTCCTACATAAGTAGGACTTACAGACATGAAGGCCCTTTCCAGGTAACTCCATGGGGCTTTAATATATTTGGAATAGTATATTTAAGATGCCACTGTTTGGTTGAATATTAGGCATATGCTCTTTTTTGAAATTTATCGGTGGCTACCGTTAATATTCGCTGTTCCCATTGCAAGCTCCTGGTGGTAACCACTGAATCCTCCATACTTGAACTGACTTTTTATCCTCCGACTTTCATCCTGTTCTGACTCCACCTTTTCTTTTCTGCTCTACACTATCTACAGACCAATCATAAAGGCACATACGATCATGGCAGAATTTCCCGCCAGCTTACTGATTCTTAATGGCAAAAGTACTGACAATCTACCCTTGCGCGAAGCAATTATGCTGTTGCGTGAGGAAGGAATGACGATCCATGTGCGGGTCACCTGGGAGAAAGGTGATGCCGCACGATTTGTAGAGGAGGCCCGGAAGTTGGGCGTCGCAACGGTAATTGCCGGTGGTGGCGATGGCACCATTAATGAAGTTTCTACGGCGTTGATTCAGTGTGAGGGGGATGGCATACCCGCGCTGGGAATTTTGCCATTAGGAACCGCCAATGATTTTGCCACCAGTGTAGGGATTCCTGAGGCACTGGATAAGGCGCTGAAACTGGCAATTGCCGGTAACGCCATTGCGATAGATATGGCGCAGGTCAACAAACAAACCTGTTTTATTAATATGGCGACAGGCGGATTTGGGACGCGTATTACCACAGAAACGCCGGAAAAATTAAAAGCCGCGCTGGGTGGCGTCTCTTACATCATTCATGGCTTAATGCGCATGGATACTCTGCAACCGGACCGTTGTGAAATCCGCGGTGAAAACTTTCACTGGCAAGGTGACGCCCTGGTATTGGTATTGGTAACGGGCGTCAGGCCGGTGGCGGTCAGCAATTGTGTCCGAACGCGTTAATTAACGATGGCTTGCTGCAACTGCGCATTTTTACCGGCGATGAAATTCTTCCGGCTCTCGTATCAACCTTAAAATCTGACGAAGATAACCCGAGTATTATCGAAGGCGCTTCGTCGTGGTTTGATATACAAGCCCCACACGAAATCACTTTTAATCTTGATGGCGAACCGTTGAGCGGACAAAACTTTCATATTGAAATACTTCCGGCGGCGTTGCGTTGTCGATTACCACCAGATTGTCCATTATTGCGTTAATCAAACTATTCTCTCTTGAACCAGGGAGAATCCGAAATGCCGGATGCGGTGTAAATACCTTATCCGGCATACAGAACAATACTACACCGTAATTAATTTTACCCGTGTCTTCTGCAATGCCAGTTTATCCACCTCTGATACAGCATCATCGGTAATAATAATGTCAATTTTTTCGATTGGCAGTACCTGATTAAAACCGCGACGGTTAAATTTCGATGAATCGAGAACGGCAATCACTTTATTAGCGGCTGTGACCATCGCACCGCTAACGGAATAACCCTCATTAAAGGTCGTAATACCATTAACCGCATCAATACCATCAGCACCGACAAACATTAAATCGGCATTAATATCCTGCAGGGAACGTTCAGCAATAGATCCATGCATAGATCGCGTTTTATGGCGGACCGTGCCACCGCAGACGACCAGAGTAATGTCTTTATTTTCGGAAAGGGCAAACGCTGCCGGGAGACTGTTGGTAATCACCGTGATATTTTTAGCGGTCATTAATCCTTCGGCGATAAGCATTGTGGTACTTCCGCTGTCGAGAATAACGGTCATCCCTTCATGGATCATTTTGACTGCCGCCTGCGCTATTCTGTTTTTTGGCGCGCTGGCGAGCTGAAATCGCTCTTTAAACCCGACTTCCTGGGTCTCGGTTTCACTATTACCGGACATTATTTTCGCCGCACCGCCATGAAAGCGCGTAACCACGCCTTTTTGTTCGAGAAAGCGCAAATCGGCACGGATTGTCGCTTCCGAGGCAGCAAATACTCCCGCCAGATCCTGAACAAGCACGGTTCCCTGTTCATTCACTAATTGGATGATCTTATTCCTTCGCTCGAATGAATTCATCGTCATTTACCCATATTCAATTGTGGCTAGTGTAAACGAAGGGGGACCATTGGTGAATGATCTGTTTTGCACAATACCGGGCCAGCATCACGCTGGCCCGCGGTTTCATGGAATGAGCAACACTTTGCCCGGCATGGCATTACGAGCGATGTCACGCACCGCCTGGGTGAAGCTTTCAAAGCTTCCACGGTGAGCGATTAATGGCTCCAGGCTTAACTTACGTTCTGTCAGCAACCGGCTCGCCGTTTCCCACTCCTGCCCCGGCCAAGGGCTGGAATAGTTCATCCAACTGCCGATAACCGTCAGCTCTTTACGCAATATTTTGCCAAACGTTGCCGATGTTAAATGCAGATCCTGATGCAACGTGCCCACCAGCGCCAGTTGGGCATGAGGACCGGCAATCTCTACCGCCAGTTCGACAGTTTGCGGTACGCCAGCCGTCTCGAGGATAAGCTGATTAAAACGCAGTTCGCGTAAAACGCTCTGCATTTGCGGCGCGCTCATTTCGCTACTGTTAAATGTTTGCATCGAACCGAAAGATTTTGCCAGTGCCAGTTTTTCTGAGCTAATGTCGATAGCCGTCACACTCTTTGCTCCCAGCGCGACAGCGCACTGAATAGCCAGCAGGCCAATGGTTCCGGCACCAATAATAATAACGTTTTTATTCTCACAACCTTGCGCTAAATGAAAAGCATGCAGACCAACGGTAATCGGCTCAATAAAAGCCCCATCCTCAATAGGCATATCCGTGGGTAGAGCAAAGACATTTTTTCGCTTAACGACAATATATTCAGCAAATCCACCATCACGCCGCGAGCCAATAAAATCATATTTTGCGCACTGGGAATAAAACCCTTTCAGACACTCTGGACAAGTAAAACAGGGTAATAACGGCACACAGCAACCGCATCGCCAGGGTGTAAATCATCAACACCGGATCCCACCGCATCAATATAGCCGCTAAATTCATGGCCTAACGTTATTGGATAATAATGTGCACCATTTTTAAATATCCTGGGTAAATCGGAACCACATAAGCCCGAGCTGGCAATTTTTACCCGCACCTCATCCTGATGTTTAATTTCAGGAATGACGCTTTCTGCAACGCGCACGATACCATCAGTATCATTCACCACTGATTTCATAAAAACTCCTGATTGTTAAGGGGGATAAACTCCCCCTCAGTTAAAAATTATTCTGCGAGAACGGCTTTCTCTTGTTTAATAAAACCACGCGCTCTACGCCAGGTAATGAAAATACCGGTCAGATAAATTGCGCCGATAATAATGAAACCGGGAATATTTTGCGGGGAGAAAACCTGAATCAGTAACCAGGTAATGGGAGAACCGCCCTGATCCATTGAAGCCACCATACCCCCGGCTTTTAACGCCCCAGCATTAGCCGCCAGTTGGGTGTGCAAACCAATAGTTTGCGTCGCGATCCACAGAGTGATGCTCATGATGATGACACCCGAGATTAAGGTGCGGAACAGATTTCCACGATGCACGGCGACTGCCATCGCCACAAAGAAGCCGATGGTGGCAAGATCGCCAAACGGCAGTACCTGATTACCCGGAACACAAACAGCAATTAAAATGGTGAGCGGGATAAAAATCAGGCTTACCGATACCACCGCCGTATGCCCCAGCAGTAATGCGGGATCCAGGCCAATCAGGAACTCCTGACCGCCGAACTTCGCCTGTAAACGACTACGGGCCTGCTTAGCGATGGGCGTTAAACCATCCATGATGGGTTTAATCACCCGTGGCATTAGCAGCATCACTGCCGCCGTTTTTACCGCCAGCTGCAATACACCTTTGACATCGTAACCCGCGAGGATGCCGATAATCAGCCCCATCACAAAACCCACGGTGACAGGTTCGCCAAAAGGGCCAAATTTGCGCTGAATATCATCGGCGCTAAATTTAATTCGGTTAACGCCTGGGATTTTCTCGATGATAGCATCGACCAGCACCGCAATCGGCCCCATATACGCCGACGTACCGTGCGGAATAGCAATACCTTCCAGCTCAAAGAAATTTCGGGTATCGCGGGCAAACCAGTCGCCGAGCTTATAAACAAACGCCGCGTGAATTACCACACCCGCCATCCCTATCATCCATGAACCGGTTGCCAGATGCAGCAACGCGCCGGTGAAAGTCATATGCCAGATATTCCAGATATCAACATTTACCACCCGCGTCATACGGGTCAGTAACATCGCCACGTTAACCAGAATAGCAATCGGAATCGCCACCAGCGCAATTTGCGACGCCCAGGTCATTGGTGAAGAGCCCGGCCAGCCGACATCGACCACATGCAGATTCAGGTCGAAATTTTCCGCCATCGCTTTCGCCGCCGGACCAATGGAATCCAGCATTAAGCCAATCACAAGGCCAATGCCAACAAAGCCAATCCCTATATGAAGACCCGCTTTAAAGCAATCGCCTGCCTTCATGCCTAATATTTTAGAAAAAATAATGATGACAATCGGCAGCATCACCGTAGGGCCGAGGTCGAGAATATAACGCATGACTTCTGAAAACATAGGTCACCCCTGTAAGATAGTCAGAATTTTATTTTGTAATGCTTCGATACCGACACCAGAAACAAAAGGCATGCCGTGAACTAACGGAATATCGCCAAAACTACGATCCACCCTGGCAGTAGTGCATATCAAATGCACGCCATCCATATAGGTTTCTATTTCATTAACCCGACACTGGATTAATTCAACAGGAATATTATGATTCTGACACAATTCTTTAATTTCTTCCGCCGCCATCGTAGAGGTCGCAACCGCGCCTCCGCAAGCGACAATAATCTTGCGTTTCATAAATAGTCCTTTTTATTGTTACAGAGGGATTTATTCGTCTGAATCTAAAACATACTTTGTGAAGTATTCCTTTAACTGGGTTTCAGGAAGAGTGATTAGTGTCTCGACGATATCGGGCTGTTGTAACTTGCCAAATAAACAGCGTAAAAGTTTCAATTGCTGCTGCGGATTTTCCACAATCAACGCAATAACCAACGATACCTCCACGTCGTTATCATCATCCGCTTGCTGAAAATGAACTTTATTTGTTGGCCTTAACAGATAAATGGCTGACGACTTAGCATGAATCGCCTCACAATGCGGTATTGCAATGGCGTGCTGCTCAAGCATTATCCCGGTAGGGAATTCTGCTTCTCTGGCAATTAATGCCTGTGGCCAGGTATCATGAACCACACCTTTGGCGAGCATCTCATTACCGATATGGGTTAAAACTTCGCTACGATCGACAAAAGAAATTCCGCTACGAACAAACAGGTTAGTCATATACCGTCCTTATTCCGCACAGCCGTAGCGATAGGCGCGCAAAACATCATAAATTTTATCCATAATCAGCTAATGCGGTATTGCTGATAATTCCCCGGACTGAATGCGTTCAAATTGTTTGGGAAGATACTGACTAATCATGCCCAGTGGGATGTCCACGCCTTCAAGATTCACCATCATCGTTTCGACGCTATTTTTAATCCGACTATGCGGCCAGTAATAACGAATACGATCCGACAGGCTGTAACGAATATCCAGTAATGAATCGTTAAAACCCGTACGATAATATTTTTTCCAGTATTGCGGTTCGTCGAGCATCACTTCTTCAATTACCGCCAGGCAACCGCTGCGATTTTCAGGGGCGATAAGTTCCTGCTCAATTTGTGCCAGTGCAAATATCGCCTCGCGTAAAGCAAAGGTTAATGCGGGACCGACTTTCAATATTGCAAAGTGATCGCGGACTAATTCCCAATAAGCCGTCCGGGTCTGGTAATCGGTAGAATGTGCTTCATAAACCATTCGGGTGTTTTCTATCCATTGCGCCAGCGGCTGCGCTTCCTGCGGCTGATAATGGATAATATTGCTGTGATCAAATTCCACGCCCGGCTGCACCACGATGGCAATCACGCGTGTTAACGCCTCTGTCAGCCCACGGACAATAAAGGCCTTTTGATGCGTACGTAAAGTATTGGCGGCATCTTCAACATGGGTGATGTGTACTGACTGAATGGCGCTGGCCTCACCGCCCGGAACCGGAACTTCGGTGCCAATGACATAGCTCAGTTGCTCACGCTGGCAATCTGTCGCCACACTTTCCGCAGCAAAGCAAAGCACAGCAGCTCGTTCCGCAACCGTTTCTGGTGCTAACGGTATGGGATCCCCCGCGCAGGACATTGACGCATCAAGATGAATTTTACTGAAGCCGGCACGAACATATTCCTTTACCAGCTCGACGGATTTTTCCATCGCCGCATCCGCATTTTCTTGCTGCCAGCAGTTTGGCCCCAGATGATCGCCGCCGAGAATAATGCGTTCGCGTGCAAACCCAACTTTATCGGCAATCGTAAAAACAAATTCGCGAAAGTCTGCCGGTGTCATTCCGGTATAACCGCCAAATTGATTGACCTGGTTTGACGTTGCTTCAATCAGCACTTTGCGCGTGCTGTTGCGATCAAATGCCAGCGCCGCTTCGATAACCAACGGATGGGCAGAACAGACTGAACATATGCCGATATGTTCACCAGCTTTATGCCGGGCAATTAACGTTTTCATGTTTTTTCCTTATTAAATGGCAGGTGCGTTATGCCCTGCCCTCGCAGCCACAATCGGCAATCACTTTGCTCACCACATCGCGCATTGCGGATTTAGCCGACTGCAAATAATCCCGGGGCTCGGTCGCTTCAGGGTGCTCGGTCAGGTAATTTTTTAACGCCTGCGAGAAGGCATTTTTCAGCTCCGTTGCAACGTTGATTTTGCATATCCCCAGTTTGATGGTTTGCTGAATATCCTTAGTCGATAACCCTGACGCGCCATGCAGCACCAGCGGTAAGTTCACCCACTGGCGAATGTTCTCCAGTCTAGAAAAATCAAGCGCCGGTGCGCTGGCATACATCCCATGAGCCGTGCCGATGGCGACCGCCAGGGAATCAATTCCGGTTGCCTCGGCAAATTCACGCGCCTGAGCGGGGTTGGTATAAAAAGCATCGGCTTCATTGACTTGCACATCATCTTCCTGGCCGCCAAGTTGCCCCAGCTCCGCTTCGACGCTGACATCAAAGCGATGGCAAAAATCCACCACCTCTTTGACCCGTGAAATATTTTGCGCAAAAGGCAAATGCGAGGCGTCAATCATGACTGAGCGCACGCCAGAACGAACCTTCTGAGCGATATCGTCAAATTTCGTGTGATGGTCGAGATGAATTGCCAGTGGATGGTGATATTGCTTCGCCATCGCGCTGACCAGCGCCAACAGATTTTCTGTACCAGCATGAGTAAATGTGCCAGGCGTTCCGGCGATGATGACCGGCGCATGCAGGTTGGCAGCGGTTTCCACCACCACTTGCATCGTTTCGAGATTGTGAATATTGAATGCCGGAACCGCATAACCGCCGCGCTGTGCGTTGTTCAGCATCTGCTTTGTCGATACCACGTGCATTTTCATATCCTGTCGTTTGTTTTCGTTTTCAAAATATAATGAAATTATTTGTTTTTAAATATCGAGATAACGATCACAAAAACGACAATATGAAAATTATTCGAGGAGTGAAAGGCAAAAAAACGGCCTCCCGATAGGGAAGCCGTAGCAAAGTGCGCGTGTTTTTATGCCGGATGCGGTGTAAACATACGTGGCAGTGCTATGTAGGCATGATAAGACGCTTCCGCGTCGCATCAGGCATAGGTTGCCGGATGCAGTGTAAACGCCTTATCCGTCCTACGGGGTGGTGTTGTTCGTATAAGGCGTATCAGGCAATAGTAATTTTGCTATCGAGATAAACGTCCTGCACGGCGTTAATCAGTTTCACGCCGTCAGCCATCGATTTCTTGAACGCCTTACGTCCAAGAATCAGCCCCATTCCGCCAGCGCGTTTGTTGATAACCGCAGTACGCACTGCATCACTGAGGTCAGTTTCACCGCCTGCAGCACCGCCGGAGTTTATCAACCCAGCCCGGCCCATATAGCAGTTAGCTAACTGATAACGCACCAGATCAATCGGGTTTTCGCTGGTTAACTTGCTGTACACGCGATCGTCGGTATAACCGTAATTAATCGCTTTATAGCCGCCGTTATTTTCCGCCATTTTTTGTTTGACGATATCTGCGCCGATGGTTGCCGCCAGATGGTTTGCCTGACCGGTCAGGTCGGCGGAAACATGGTAATCAACGCCATCTTTCTTAAAGGCGGAGTTACGCAAATAGGCCCACAGCACGGTCACCATGCCCAGCTCATGCGCACGTTCAAAAGCCGCAGAAATTTCTTCAATCTGGCGACGTGACTCTTCCGAGCCAAAATAGATAGTCGCACCAACCGCCACCGCGCCCATGTTGAAAGCCTGCTCCACGCTGGCATACAGCGTTTGATCGTAGGTATTCGGGTAACTTAGCGTCTCGTTGTGATTAAGTTTGACGAGAAATGGAATGCGATGCGCATAGCGCCGCGATACCGACGCCAACACGCCGTAAGTTGATACCACACAGTTACAGCCCGCTTCGATCGCCAGTTCAACAATGTTTTTCGGGTCAAAGTAGAGCGGGTTAGCAGCAAATGAAGCTCCGGCAGAGTGCTCAACGCCCTGGTCAACCGGCAGAATAGAAAGATATCCTGTGCCAGCCAGACGCCCGGTGTTGTACAACGTCTGCATATTACGTAACACCGCTGGCGGGCGATTATTGTCAATCATTACGCGGTCTACGTAGTCATGTCCGGGGAGATAAAGCTGGTCAGAAGGAATTGTCATACAACGGTGCTGTAAAAGGTTGTCGGCGTCTTTGCCAAGCAACTGCGCAATATCTGTCATTACTATGCTCCCGTAAATTCCGATTGGATATCGGCTATGGATTGTCCTGGCCCGCCTTTTGCGGGCAATCATAATCCTGGTCGTTACGGGCGAGTTTTTCCATCTTTTGGATGTTTTTTCAGCGTTTTCTGTTGGCTCGATTCATCAGAAAAAATGTTAGCGCGGTCAAGTTTTCACCGTAAAGATATTTAAAAGGTATTATTAAGTGGTATTGTCATCGCGTACCTTACATTACCTGTCATGAAGGAATTAAAAGATGAAAACAACAGCAAAGCTGTCGTTCATGATGTTTGTTGAATGGTTTATCTGGGGCGCGTGGTTTGTGCCATTGTGGTTGTGGTTAAGTAAAAGCGGTTTTAGTGCCGGAGAAATTGGCTGGTCGTATGCCTGTACCGCCATTGCGGCGATCCTGTCGCCAATTCTGGTTGGCTCCATCACTGACCGCTTTTTCTCGGCGCAAAAAGTGCTGGCGGTATTGATGTTCGCAGGCGCGCTGCTGATGTATTTCGCTGCGCAACAGACCACTTTTGCCGGGTTCTTTCCGTTACTGCTGGCTTACTCTCTAACCTATATGCCGACCATTGCGCTGACTAACAGCATCGCTTTTGCCAACGTGCCGGATGTGGAGCGTGATTTCCCGCGCATTCGTGTGATGGGCACTATCGGCTGGATTGCCTCCGGTCTGGCATGTGGTTTCTTGCCGCAAATACTGGGGTATGCCGATATCTCACCGACTAACATCCCGCTGCTGATTACCGCCGGAAGTTCTGCTCTGCTCGGTGTGTTTGCGTTTTTCCTGCCCGGCACGCCACCAAAAAGCACCGGCAAAATGGATATTAAAGTCATGCTCGGCCTGGATGCGCTGATCCTGCTGCGCGATAAAAACTTCCTCGTCTTTTTCTTCTGTTCATTCCCGTTTGCGATGCCACTGGCGTTCTATTACATCTTTGCCAACGGTTATCTGACCGAAGTCGGCATGAAAAATGCCACCGGCTGGATGACGCTCGGCCAGTTCTCTGAAATATTCTTTATGCTGGCATTACCGTTTTTCACTAAACGCTTTGGTATCAAAAAGGTATTATTGCTTGGTCTGGTCATCGCTGCGATCCGCTATGGCTTCTTTATTTACGGTAGTGCGGATGAATATTTCACCTACGCGTTACTGTTCCTCGGTATTTTGCTTCACGGCGTAAGTTACGATTTTTACTACGTTACCGCTTACATCTATGTCGATAAAAAAGCCCCCGTGCATATGCGTACCGCCGCGCAGGGGCTGATCACGCTCTGCTGCCAGGGCTTCGGCAGTTTGCTCGGCTATCGTCTTGGCGGTGTGATGATGGAAAAGATGTTCGCTTATCAGGAACCGGTAAACGGACTGACTTTCAACTGGTCCGGGATGTGGACTTTTGGCGCGGTGATGATTGCCATTATCGCCGTGCTGTTCATGATTTTTTTCTGCGAATCCGACAACGAAATTACGGCTATCAAGGTCGATGATCGCGATATTGCGTTGACACAAGGGGAAGTTAAATGAAAACAGAACGTATTCTCGGTGCTCTTTATGGGCAGGCGTTAGGGGATGCGATGGGGATGCCCTCCGAGCTTTGGCCACGCAGCCGCGTTAAAGCACACTTTGGCTGGATTGACCGTTTTCTGCCTGGACCAAAGGAGAATAACGCGGCCTGTTATTTTAACCGCGCCGAATTCACCGACGATACCTCGATGGCGCTGTGTCTGGCGGATGCGTTGCTGGAACGTAAAGGCAAGATCGATCCGGATCTGATTGGGCGTAATATCCTCGACTGGGCGCTGCGTTTCGACGCCTTCAACAAAAACGTGCTAGGTCCGACCTCGAAGATTGCGCTTAACGCCATTCGCGACGGTAAACCCGTTGCTGAACTGGAAAACAACGGCGTAACCAACGGCGCAGCGATGCGCGTCTCGCCATTAGGTTGTTTGCTTCCGGCGCGCGATGTTGATTCCTTTATTGATGATGTGGCGCTGGCGTCGAGCCCGACCCATAAATCCGATCTGGCAGTTGCAGGTGCGGTAGTCATCGCATGGGCGATTTCTCGTGCTATTGACGGAGAAAGCTGGTCAGCGATTGTTGATTCACTGCCTTCAATTACGCGACATGCCCAGCAAAAACGCACCACCACGTTCAGCGCCTCACTGGCGGCGCGGCTGGAGATTGCGCTGAAAATTGTGCGCAATGCCGACGGCACCGAATCCGCCAGCGAACAGCTTTACCAGGTCGTTGGCGCAGGTACCAGCACTATTGAGTCCGTTCCGTGCGCCATTGCGCTGGTTGAACTGGCACAAACCGACCCGAACCGTTGCGCCGTCCTCTGCGCTAACCTTGGCGGCGATACAGACACCATCGGTGCTATGGCGACGGCAATCTGCGGCGCGTTGCATGGCATTAACGCTATCGATCCTGCGTTAAAGGCGGAGCTGGATGCGGTAAATCAGCTTGATTTCAACCGCTATGCCACAGCGCTGGCGAAATATCGTCAACAACGGGAGGCGGTATGAGCGGCGCTCGATTACACACGCTGCTGCCTGAATTAACCACGCGTCAGTCGGTGATGGTCGTCGGCGCGGCGGTCATTGACGTGATCGCCGACGCTTATGCCCTCCCCTGGCGTGGGTGCGATATCGAACTGAAACAGCAGAGCGTTAACGTTGGCGGCTGCGCACTGAATATTGCCGTGGCGTTAAAGCGCCTCGGCATCGAAGCGGGTAATGCCTTGCCGCTCGGTCAGGGGGTATGGGCGGAGATTATTCGCAACCGGATGGCGAAAGAGGGGTTAATCAGCCTGATCGATAACGCCGAAGGCGATAACGGCTGGTGTCTGGCGCTGGTTGAGCCGGATGGCGAACGTACTTTTATGTCATTCAGCGGTGTGGAAAATCAGTGGAATCGCCAGTGGCTGGCGCGATTAACCGTTGCGCCTGGCAGCCTGCTCTATTTTTCCGGTTATCAACTGGCCTCGCCCTGCGGCGAATTGTTAGTGGAATGGCTGGAAGAGCTGCAAGACGTGACGCCGTTTATCGATTTTGGCCCACGTATTGGCGATATCCCGGACGCATTACTGGCGCGGATCATGGCCTGTCGACCTTTAGTGTCACTCAATCGTCAAGAGGCTGAGATTGCGCCGAACGTTTTGCTTTATCCGCAGAGATAACAACACTTGGCAAGCAATGGCAGGAGAAATTTGCCGCGCCGTTGATCGTTCGTCTCGATAAAGAAGGCGCATGGTATTTCAGCAACGACGCTTCTGGCTGCATTCCGGCATTTCCAACGCAAGTTGTCGACACCATTGGTGCGGGCGACAGTCATGCCGGTGGCGTACTTGCCGGGCTGGCCTCTGGTCTGCCACTGGCGGATGCCGTATTACTGGGCAATGCAGTGGCGTCATGGGTTGTCGGGCATCGGGGCGGTGATTGTGCGCCAACGCGCGAGGAACTACTCCTCGCACACAAAAACGTATAGATCGCTGCGACAGTGGCTAATGCTGTACTCAATAGGCCGTTGCTGTTGGTCAAGCGCCACTTGCTTGATCACCAGCACCGGTATTTTGCTATCTAACTGAATATGTGACTGAAACTCGGCATCCGGCATCCGGGCGCTAACGCGGGAACGCGTACGTTGTGGGTAAATGTGCTGGCTGCGGAAATAGTCATAAAGTGAAATCCCGATGGCATCAACATCATGAATTAAATGCGCCGGAACCCACGATTCCTCAATCGATACCGCTTCTTCATCGACATAGCGAATACGCTTAAGCAAAAAGACATCACTTCCTGCTTCGACCGCCAGCTGCTGCGCGACTTCTTCGGGACATTTCACGACACGCTTGTTAACCCATAGCGTATCGGGCTTTTTCCCGCGCAATACCACCTGCTGAGAAAAACCTCGCGCTTCTTTCAACGAGTATTCGAAGATGTTGTTGATCTGCGTGCCGTAACCGCGCGAACGCGTCACCACACCCTCTTCTTCCAGCGCCTGCATCGCCTTGCGCACCGTAATGCGCGAAACGCCGGTTAACTGACTTAAATCACGCTCACCGGGCAAAATATTGCCATGCTCCAGCACCCCGCTGCGCACGGCATTTTTTACCGTTTCGGCAAACTTAATATAAAGCGGCGTGTTATCCGCCGCTAAAATACGCTCGTTCAGTTGGGCAATCAGCTGGGTATGCGCTTGTTCCATTTGTCTTGTTCCTGCCGGGGAGTCTGGTGGGAGTATATCACTGCTTCTTATTTAAGGCGTTTCTTTAATCCCATCAACGAATGCCTGCAACTCCTCCACCGTGCCATTAAATACATTAAAATCCACCGGACCATTGATGCCATCTACCTGTCCACGGTCGGAATGCTGCCAGAAGCGCCAGGCCATGCCGTCATTGTCCGGACGACGTTGATAATAGTGAGCCACCCACCACGGATATTCATTGAAATAGCCCGCCAGATTGGTGTGATAAAAAACGGCTCCTGAGTAAATAATCGGCTTTTTTCCCGTACTTTTTTCGACCATTTTTAGCCACTGACTTACTCGTTTGCGTAATTCTTTTGCCGATAATTTTCCCCGTTCTTCTACGTCCAGTACCGCAGGGAAATCGCCTTGTGAGAAATCCACCGTTTGCAGAAATAATCGTGCCTGAACCGGCGCTGCTACCGACGGGGAGAAATAATGATACGCCCCGCGCAGCAGGCCATTTTCGCGGCTTAGTTGCCAGTTACGCGAAAAATACGGGTCCACCAGCTTTTCGCCTTCCGTCGCCTTAATAAAAGCAAACTGTAAGCGGATACCGTTGTCGCGCATTTTTGCCACCCGCTGCCAGTCGATCCGCTCCTGCCAGCGAGAAACATCTATTCCGTGAATGGTGTAACTGGCAGGAATGCGAATAGCGAAAGATTTAACCGGGCGATAACCGTAGAAATGGATGTAGTCTGTAATCTGAACTGCTGTCGAATAGAAAAAATTCACCTTCTGACGCGGATAAATTGCAACGATGGAAATTAGCCCAAGAGCGCATAATAGAGAGGTGAGTTTTTTTCGACTGGTAATTCTTAGCTGCATTGGTTTCATCCCTGAATGTCAGTGCCAAAGGCTGACAATAACCAAAGCAGCTATAGTACGGTGCTCACCACCAGGCGTGGAAGTGGTGAACCGGACCAATACCGTGACCAACTTCCAGCGTGTCGGCCTGGGCTAATGCTGATGAAAGCCAGCTTTTAGCCTCCTGTACGGTGTCAGCCCAGTTTGTATGGCGCGGGCGTAGTGCAGCCAACGCCGCAGAGAGCGTACAACCAGTGCCGTGGGTGTTTTTGGTCATAATGCGCGGTGCGGTAAACCGTTGTTCACCCTCGCGGGTAAACAGCCAGTCCGGGCTTTGCTCATCATCCAGATGACCACCTTTCATTAGCACTGCGCCACAGCCCATCGCCAACAGCGATCGCCCTTGTTCCAGCATTTCCTGTTCGGTGCGCGCGTGTGGCGCGTCGAGCAAGGCGGCAGCTTCGGGCAAGTTTGGCGTTATTAATGAAACCTGTGGCAATAATCGACTGCGCAGCGTAGCAACCGCCGAAGGTGAAAGCAGCGGGTCGCCGCTTTTTGCCAGCATAACGGTGTCGAGTACCACGTATTGGATCTGATAACGTTGCAACCGTTCTGCCACCGCTTCAACAATATCGGTTTCCGCCAACATACCGATTTTAGTGGTGTCGATTCGCACATCGCTGAACACCGAATCGAGCTGGGCGGCGACAAAATCAGACTCAATGCGATACACCGACTGTACGCCACGGGTATTTTGCGCCACCAGTGCAGTAATAACTGAGCAACCATAAGCGCCAAGTGCCGAGAAGGTTTTAAGATCGGCCTGAATCCCCGCACCACCACTCGGATCAGTACCGGCAATCGTCAGAGCGTTAATTCGTTTCATGCCTGCACCTCCTGCGTCAATTGCCAGAGCGCATCAAGGAAATGTGGAACAAAACTGCCTGGCCCCTCGCTTCTGGCGACTGCGCGTTCTCCGGCTTGTTTCATCCAGTGACAGGCAGATGCGACATTTTCCAGCGTATCGCCTGGTAACGCACAGCAGGCAGCGACAACCGCCGATAATGCACAGCCAGTTCCTACCACTTTGGTCATTAACGGATCGCCACCGTGAATACCAATGATACGATGTCCATCGGTAACATAATCCATCTCGCCAGTGACCACGACGATTGCGCCAGTTTCCCGTGCCAGTGTTTGTGCAGCGGGTATCGCGTTAGCTGCGGCGTCAGTGGTATCCACTCCCCGTCCACCATTAGCAATGCCAGCTAATGCCATGATTTCCGAAGCATTACCACGTATAGCGGTTGGCTTATGAGGCAGAAGTTCCAGACAAAAACGGCGGCGATAATCGAGTGCACCAACCGCTACTGGATCAAGCGTCCAGGGTGTTTGAGAGCTTTTTGCTTGCTCAACGGCGGCACACATCGACTGTGCGCGTAGCTGCGTCAGCGTGCCAACGTTAATCAGCAACGCACTAGCAATAGCCGCAAACTGACTGGCCTCTTCGGTTTCGATAACCATCGCTGGCGATGCACCGAGCGCCAGCAAGGTATTGGCAGTAAAGGTTTGCACCACATCGTTGGTCATGCAGTGCACAAGAGGGGAATGTTGGTGAAAAAGGTGTAACGCGTGCGCAGATTGCGCTGAACTCTGCAGGTCGACTTGCATAGTTTGCTCCTGCCATAACGTGAAGAAGCAATGACCTGGTGGTCCGTGACTTCCCTACGCTGGCATTATCCAGATCAGGTAATACGGGTATTTCTCAGCCTTCACAAAGAAGGGCACCCCGAGTCATTTAAAACAAAATCAAAAGATTGCGATTAACGTCCCGTTAATCCCTGTTCTGGATCATGCCAGCGGGAAGCCAAAGACTCAACCCTAAAAAATCCTCTGTGTCCCAGTTTGTGTCTCACGTTGTGGCCCACAGATAAATGGCAGGCACAAAAAAACCGCCCATAAGGCGGCTTAAGTAAATTATTCAGTCGTGAAGATTTAAATGAAATCTATTTTCTGCATACGCTTTCTTCATGCAGTCGAAGTGCTTTTGCCAATTCCAATTGGAATGCAAAGGAAAGACGGGAACGGCTGATCTTGATACCGTCAATAATGATGTATGTAGGGTAAACAGTGACCATGCGGCCCAAGTATTGGAAGTGTTTAGGGTGGTTTACTTTATCGTTATTCATTGTGTGCCATCCGTCTGGGTGGGGGTAATCCCGGCAACGGATGATTGATCTAAAATCGATCAAAATCAATAACTTAACAGATCACCAAATCCAGGGGGGTGTACATTGGCGAGCCTCCCTCAGCCTAACCTATACACGACCATAAAATAGGGGCGGATTCCTTCCAGTTGGGTGGGAAAATATCTGGGAGTTTGGATACAGTAGCCAGGCAGGGTAACCAGACCCATAGATGAGAATGTTTATTATTCCCAAATATCCAGGCGAGGGGCCTGCTGTGGCTCTCTTTACGCGCCGCTGTGGCGTCTTCTCTCCTCTTTCTATACAATCCCATAGCTAACCCATTGCGAGGCTTACAGAGCGTTACAGAGCGTCCGTGTGAATATTGCATAAATGAAAGTGGTGAAAGGTCCGATTTGGTCAACTTTTAGACAACTATTTAACATATGCGCAACAGGTTAGACCTGTACCCTTTCAATAGGTCCGCCTCCTGGGCGCTGTGTACGCCCCATAACTGTGGCTCTTCTGTACCCATCCGGGAGCCATTCCACAGAGTAAACTGTAAAACTGATCTGCCTGTGAGTAACGCCCTTTTCCTGTGGATAACTTCCACGCACTAACCCCATAAACTCCCCTTTTGAGGCGTCCGCCTCTTCAGGCCCTTTCTTGTGGCAAAAACACAAAAAGGGTTTAGGGCGGTGGCTACCGCCCCTGTAGATGGGAATGAGTCGCACTCGAAAGAGGGATTGAGAACCAATTCTCAAGTGATAATCGATCTCATTTGTGTTCGAAGTTTTCCCCAGAAAAATAATTTTGGGGTTAAGCATGTAAAATGCTACACACTTGCACTTTGTAATGATAATTAATTGACCATAAAAACAAATAGTTAGAAGCGCTGGGGGAGTCCCACTAGTTACACAATTGATTACTTTTTGAGCTAAAACTGATTCTTTTACCGGGTATACAATCCATTTGATCGCCCTTTACCACATATTTAAACGGATTTAAAGCCATTTATTTAGGGGGTTAGCAAAGTGTTGATTTCATGGTTACAGATAACAAAAAAGCCCGCCGGGGGTTAGCCGGGGGCCTGTGGTTGGGGGTGTCAACGTGGTTAGTTCGGCCCGCCCTGCATTAGCATGTTGAAAGCCTGCTGATTATTGCTCTCAACTTCAGAGCGTACCAGATCCTTAACCTATCCATCCTGCACTTTCACATTAACGTTCACGTTTAGCGGCTGGTTTAGCCACGCTGGCGGCGTCATCAGTGGATTACCTGCCATATCAACTTTAAGCTGTGGCGCTGTAATCGTCGGCGTAGGAGGTACATAAGTTGGATTGGAGTAAGAGCTTACCCACCCTGTTTTATCTGCTGGTTTGGCAAAGTCTGGATTAGTCGGAAGGTCTGGACTATGGAGGAAATCCCACAGTTTACCCAGCGGGCTATCTTTTTTCAGATTGCCCCCGGCGGTGGTGTCCTGTCCATACATGGCGTCGTTAGCGTCATGACCTTATCCCAGGCATAATCCCCACCTACCGAACCGACCGCAATGCTCCAGCCAACAGGACCGCCAGAGAGAGCCGCCGCGCCGCCTACCTTGCCAACTTTCGGACCCCGACCCGGTTTGTTTGGCTTGTCTTTACCTTCCCCACCAGATCCGCCAGTAGTAGCGGCTTCAATGCCACCAATAGCGGCGATCCCTTTCATGACCCCCAGTAATTTGGTTAGTGGGTTAAGCATGGTCAACAACCATTTAAAGGCTACGCCCAACTTCCAGATAGACCCGGCGAACATAGCCACCCCGGCGGCGTATGCTGCCATTTCGCCCCAGGCTTTAAGCTGCTCACCAGTGATCCCCATCTTGCTGGCGTAATACTCAATAATGCGGAAGGTCAGGATCACAGTGTCATGCAACTCTGTAAACGCATCTGTGGCACCCTCAACGATTTTCCCGGCAATATGCCCGAACATCTCAAAGGCCCCACCAGAGCCGTTAACAGCGGCGCTGATAGCGTCGAAAGCGCTGGTTAATTCGTTGCCGAAGCCAGAAGCAAAGAAGATGTTCATCGCGTTCTGCATACTGGTTTGCAGGCGCTGCCAGCTTGCCCGGTTGGACTTCATAGCCTTATCCAGAGCGCCGCCGTTACGAGCTGCGGCTTTCATCTGTTTAGCCACTTCCGGGAGGATGTCCTTAGAGAACAGCTTCCCTTGTTGCATCAGGTCAAACAGATCCTTTTCTGTAAGGTTGGTTGTCCCTTTCATCTGGTTGAGAGCCTTAACGAACAGACCCACAGCCCCCGGGAGTGAACCGCCCCGGGTTTCCTGGAGAGTGTTTTATCTGTGAACTCAGGCTGCCAGATCATCGTTTCCGATGGAAGCATAATAAGCTTTTTCTGCTTCTGCCGGAGGGATGTGGCCCAGCCTTTCCAGCAATCGTCGATTATTATACCAGTCCACCCACGTGAGTGTGGCCAGTTCCACTTCTGCACGGTTTTTCCAGCTCTTACGGTGTATTACCTCCGCTTTGTAAAGACCATTGATGCTCTCCGCCATCGCGTTGTCATACGAGTCGCCTGTACTTCCTGTTGATGCCAGTAATCCGGCTTCCTTAAGCCGCTGTGTGTAGGCCAGCGATACATACTGAGAACCTTT